>NZ_JBWYIP010000012.1:0-118606 GCF_056783825.1 Acinetobacter sp. 24-47-39 | reverse complement strand
CAGCTCATTATTCTAAACACCCCCTTCAATAGAAGGGGGTGTTTTTTTATGCGGGATAATAAAGAATTAAAGAATTAAATATAAAGGGAAAAAGGGAAATGGATGGTGGTACTGAAAAATATCCTTTAAATACATTTTTAATCTTAAAATTGAAAAAAATAATCATATAGACGATAAATTTTATGTCTTGGACAGTTATAGCAACCGCTCTTATCCATCTGATGCTCAAATTCATAAAGCACGATTAGTTTCTATCGGTATACCTGTGTACATAGAAAAATGATCGCCTAATCAATAGGTGGTGGTTGTATTTTAATGCTTTAGGTCATGAGTGACTAAAATGCATGCGAGATGCAATAGAGACATGTACATAATAAAAATTAAGAGCGAAAAAATATATTACTTAATTACTCATGAACAGAAGTTGCTTGAGAGGTCATGATATAGTGAATTTAAAAGTTTTAAATCCGAATATATTTAAGGATACGCGATGACCAATTCAGAAAAAAAAATTGAGTGTGATTATTCTCTTTATGTTGCCTCTAAAGCATCCCAAACAGGTCAATGGCTTGAAGTAAAAGATAAATTTAGCCAAAAAACATTTGCCCGAGTAGCCTTAGCAGATGCAAATACTTTAGAAAAAGCAATCCAATCTGCAATTGATGCAGAACAGGCAATGGCAAAATTAGAACCATTTCAAAAGCAAAAGATTTTATTACATTGTGTCAAACGCTTTGGCGAAATGAGAGAGGAATTAACTGCAATTTTGATTGCAGAGGGTGGAAAGCCATTAAAAGCAGCTCAGGCTGAAGTTGAGCGTCTTATAAATACCTTTCAAATCGCTGCTGATGCTGTTACACAAATCGACGATGGGCGTTTAATGCCATTGGCTGTAACACCTGCTGCACAGGGTTACACAGGTATGATTAAACATGTTCCGATTGGTGCTGTATCATTAATTAGTCCTTTTAATTTTCCGCTTAATTTAACTGCTCATAAAATTGCACCTGCAATTGCAGCAGGGTGTCCTTTCGTACTGAAACCTGCGTCACTTACACCAGTTTCTGCTCTAAAAATCGCAGAAGTGTTGGCTGAAACTGATTTACCTCAAGGTGCATTTTCAGTTTTACCTTGCCCTCGCGAACAGGCAGATATCTTGGTAACCGATGACCGATTCAAATTACTCAGTTTTACTGGATCGGATGAAGTCGGTTGGGATATGAAAGCACGTGCTGGTCGAAAAAAAGTCACCTTAGAGCTTGGTGGAAATGCTGCTGTTTTAATTGAACCTGATACTGAAATATCTGATGTGTTAATTGATCGTCTTATTGGGGGAGCTTATAACCATGCAGGTCAAGTTTGTATTAGTGTCCAAAGAATTTTAGTCCATGAAAATATTTATACTGATTTAAAGAAGAAATTAATTTCCAAAATTAAAAAAATCAAAGCGAGCGATCCAAATTCAGACTTGACCTTATGTGGCCCTATGATCAAGGAGGGAGAAGCTAAAAGGCTTAAAAAATGGGTCGATAAAGCGGTAAAGAAAGGCGCCAAAGTTTTAGTCGAAGGTCAGATAAAAGGGGCTTTATTTGATCCAATATTGCTAGAAAATGTTGATACGTCTTTAGAAATTTATAAAGATGAAGCTTTTGGGCCAGTAGCCATTCTAGAGAAGTATAAAGATTTTGAAAAAGGCATTGCTACAATTAATCAAAGTCGATTTGGTCTACAAGCTGGCGTTTATACACAAAGTCTGAATAAAATGATGTATGCGTGGAATCATTTACATGTAGGTGGTGTCATCATTAATGATATTCCATCATTCCGTGTGGATAACATGCCTTATGGTGGTGTTAAAGATTCAGGTCTAGGTCGAGAAGGGATTCAATCAGCAATTCGAGATATGCAAGAAGAACGATTGCTTGTGATTAAACAAGGATAAATTATTACTTATGTTAAAAGGAGTATAACGCTCCTTTTAAATTATTTAGTTTAGATTAACGCTGTGATTTAAAAATAAACATATTGAGTTAAAAATTAATCAATAAGAATAAAAAAATGATGAAACACAGTTTTTTCCTGAATTAATTACAGAAAAATCTGATTAAAAGCGCTATTGTTGATTCATTAAACATCCTTTATTTCATCTTTCTTTAACCAAGAATATTAAATAAGGGGTGGTTTGTAATTCGAAAAAAATGCTCAAAAGGCCGTTTCTGATTCAAACAACAAAATTTTA
This sequence comes from Acinetobacter sp. 24-47-39, assembly GCF_056783825.1. NCBI lineage: Bacteria > Pseudomonadati > Pseudomonadota > Gammaproteobacteria > Moraxellales > Moraxellaceae > Acinetobacter > Acinetobacter sp. 24-47-39. The sequence goes on along the minus strand of NZ_JBWYIP010000012.1, from coordinate 116,367 downwards.
ATGGTATGCAATTACTTGCGAGATAACATCAACAATAGCAGTAAGCGTGTACCCATTTACGGATTAGGTACTATATGACAGCTTCACGTGAAAATTGGAGCGCCAGATCAGGTTTTATTATTGCAGCGATTGGTTCTGCAGTAGGTTTAGGCAATATTTGGCGTTTTCCCTATGTCGCATATGAAAATGGTGGCGGGGCATTTTTAATCCCTTATCTGGTTGCAATTTTTGCTGCCGGTCTTCCACTTTTATTTTTAGATTATGCAGTTGGACATAAATACCGTAAGGCCCCACCTACAGCTTACAAGAAGTTGATGAATGGTGAATCATTGGGTTGGTGGCAAGTCGCTGTGACATTAATTATTGGTATTTACTATGCCAGTGTATTGTCATGGGCGGGTAGTTATATGTTCTACTCATTTGGTCAACAGTGGGGAAGTGATACAGAAAAATTCTTTTTCACCACCTATCTTCAGAATGGAGAAGGCTTAGCATTTGGATTTGTTCCGACCTTATTTATAGGTTTGGTTGTCGTTTGGGCGATCGTTATGTTCATCCTGTATGGTGGGGTGAAGAAAGGCGTGGAATTGTCGAATAAGATCTTTATGCCCTTGTTGGTGGTTTTATTCACGATTCTCGTGATTCAAGCTATTCGTTTACCAGGTGCTGTCCAAGGTTTAAATGCATTCTTTACACCAAACTGGGAAGCGATGAGCAACTATAAAGTGTGGTTAGCTGCATTTGGCCATATCTTTTTCTCGTTATCCGTTGGTTTCGGGATTATGTTGACCTACGCTTCATATTTGAAGAAAAAAACGAATTTAACTGGTTCTGGACTAGTCGTTGCTCTTGCAAATTCATCTTTTGAAATTTTAGCTGGTATTGGGGTATTTGCAGCATTAGGTTTCATGGCCTACAGTGCGGGTGCTTCAGTTGACGATGTTGTATCTGGTGGTATTGGTTTAGCTTTTATCGCTTTCCCTAAGATCATTTCAAGCATGGGGGCTGGCGGAGACTTATTTGGCTTCTTGTTCTTTGCATCTTTAACAGTTGCAGGGATTACATCCATGGTCAGTATTCTTCAAGTTCCAATCGCAGGTTTCCAAGACAAGTTAGGATGGTCTCGTAAGAAGGCTGTGACGATTATTGCAGGTGGTTCAGCGATTGTTTCAACATTATTGTTCTCAACTCACAGTGCGATTACGTTTGTCGATATTATTGATTACTTTGCCAATAATATTGGTATTGTCGCGGGTGGCTTATTATCAATCGTATTAGTGTCATGGTTCCGTCGCCCGTTGTTAAAGCAACTTCAAGAACATGTAAATCAATATTCTAGTATTAAGCTAGGTGCTGGTTGGAACTTCATGTTGACTGTAGTTACGCCAATCTCATTGTTAGCTGCGCTATTGATGACCTTGAAGTCAATATTTACTGAAGGTTATGGCGGTTATCCAATTGAAATTCTATTGCCAATTGGTGGCGGTGTAGTTGCAATCTTTGTGTTCTGTGCGGTTGTTTTTAGTCGACTAAAAGACAATGGACCTGAGGAGAAATAAGATGAATACTTCTGCTTTAATGATGCTTATTATCTCAACAGTGCTGTTATGGGGTGGTCTTATTTTAGCCATGATTCATTTGGCAAAAAACCCTGATGAGCTTGAAGATTAAATTACTTCAGATAAATATTAAAAAAGCCATGACATGAGTCATGGCTTTTTTAATATGTAGGTAAATTAGAAATAAACTATCTTAAAAAATAGCATTAAATCTTTTGAATTAAACAATAATAGAATCCATCCCCATGACCTTGTTGTGGCAATAACTGACGGCCGTGAATTTGTTCAATTCCCCAATTTACATTTAATTTGATTTCTTGAGCATCTGCATGCGTGTTGAAGAAATCAATCATTTGGTGTTCATTTTCAGCTTTCAAAATCGAGCAGGTAATATAAAGCATTGACCCGCCAACTTTGAGTTGTTGCCACATATGATTCAGAATCTGTTTTTGAAGAGCAACCGTTTGTTGGATATCGGTAGATTGGCGAAGTAAACGAATATCTGGATGACGTCGTACAACTCCAATAGCAGAACACGGTGCATCAAGAATAATACAGTCAGCCTGTTCAGGTGCAGACCATACCGTAGCATCAGCAGTCAGTATTTCCACTGGTGCATACTGATTAAGAGCAAGACGCTCTAAGTTTTCACTTACGCGGCTTAAACGCTTTGTGTCGTGATCGATCGCATACAGCTTTTTAGGACGATAACACTCTAAAATATGTGCTGTTTTTCCACCTGGAGCCGCACATGCATCAATTACGATCTTATCATCAAGATTCGGCAACAAGGTCGCGCAAAGTTGAGCATGTTCATCCTGAACAGAAAAACCACCTTCTTCAAAGCCAGGGAGATGAGGAATATGCACGGATTGATCTAAGATAATGCCGACATCGGACCATTCACATGGATGAGCATCAATCCCTTCTTCATCAAGAATATCTAAATATTCCTCACGGCTTACCTGTCGTTCATTTACACGTAGTGTCAAAGGCGCAGCCAGTTTAAGCTCAGCTGAAAGCATTTCAAGATACTCTGGCCAATCTTTTTTCAAACGCTTAAATAGCCAACTAGGTAAACCATGGGCTTGGTCTAATGCTTCGCCGAATTCTTCAGTTTCACGTGAAACACGACGTAGAATCGCATTCACGACGCCACTTAAAGCCTCAAAACCAAGTTGTTTGGTGGCTGTTACCGTTTCTGAGATAGCCGCATGTGCTGGAATACGCGTGCAAAGCAGTTGATATAAACCTAAATATAGGCAGCTTTCAACGGTTTCATTGTTGAGCGGTTTAGTCAGAAGAGGGAGAGTAATTGCTTTAAGTGCATGCCATTGGCGTAAAGTGCCTAAAGTCAATTCATGAAATAAGGCCCGATCACGCTCACCAACCAATGAAAGATGTTGGGAAAGAACAGAGGTGAGGGATTGCCCATTCTGAACGGCCAGTAATGTTTTAATCACATGCCCGCGTAAATTTAAATGAGAAGATTGTTGGCTCATGCGAAGATCTGTCCTGGCTGCAATTTTTGACTTTGTAGAATTTGTGCAGCATTGAGCGCTTTACCGCCTGGCCACTGAAGTTGAGTGAGGCAAATCACTTGATGATCACCACACACAACGTGAACACCATCCTGATCGACAGCGATGATTTCACCGATTTGTTGAGTTGATGGAGTAAGTGGAGAAAGTTTCGAATTCCAAATGCGTAAATTGTTGGTTTCATCAATAGGTGTGAAAGCTACGGGCCAAGGATTGAAAGCACGGATATTACGATCAATCGTCACAGCATCATTTGCCCAGTTAATTTGAGCTTCAGCCTTCGACAGTTTATGAGCATACACTGTAAGTGATTCATCTTGAACTTCACGTGTATCTAAATAATGCTTTAAAGTGTCTTCACTTTCTAAAACAGCTAGAGTGGCTTCAGCCCCTTGTTGAGCCAGTTTATCATGTAAGGTTGCGGAAGTATCTTCAGCCGTAATAGGACAGATCGTTTTAAACATCATGTCACCAGTGTCTAGACCAGCTGCCATTTTCATGATCGTAATACCTGTTTCAGTATCACCTGTCGCGATAGCGCGTTGAATAGGGGCTGCACCTCGCCAGCGAGGCAATAAGGAACCATGAATATTCAAGCAGCCGTATTTAGGTGTATCTAAAACGACTTGAGGCAAGATTAAACCGTATGCTGCAACCACCATCACATCAGCACTGAAAGACTTGAGTTCAGCTTGAGCAGCCAAACCTTCCTCAGTCGACGATTTAAAATGTAAAGGTTGGTAAACAGGAATATTGTGCTCAAGCGCCAATTGCTTTACCGCTGACGCTGTTAGTTTTTGTCCACGTCCTGCTTTACGGTCTGGCTGCGTATACACAGCAACAATTTCATGAGAAGTCTTTAGCAAAGCTGCTAATGCACTCGCTGCAAATTCAGGGGTTCCCGCAAAGATGATTTTCACTCAGACACTTCCAAAACAATATAAAGAACATTATATGCCAAAAGCGATTTTCGCCCAAATAAGGTCGTAATTTGAAACGTTTTCATGTGCATTTTGTGCTTAAGGTGTGATTAATAAAATTTATGTATTTTTAAAAAAAGATTCATGAAAGTTTTGTATTACGATTTCAGATAAGGGTTTATAGTAGATCACATCTCTTACATCGATTTAGATCGTTGAGGGCAAATCAGACCTATACGAACAATTGGAAGCAATGGTTAACTGTTAATCAGAAAGCTGTCATAATAGAAGTAAGGTTCAACTGATTTAGCCTTATATTTCAGTATCATTTAGCCAGATTGAATACATATTCATCGAGCTCAGCTTAAGTTGGAAATAAAAATGCCTGACTATCGTTCGAAAACATCAACACACGGAAGAAATATGGCGGGTGCACGTGGCTTATGGCGTGCAACTGGAATGAAAGACGAAGATTTTGGCAAACCAATTATTGCAGTAGTCAACTCATTCACACAATTCGTACCGGGTCATGTGCATCTTAAAGACTTAGGTCAGCTTGTTGCACGTCAGATCGAACAAGCGGGTGGTGTAGCTAAAGAATTTAATACAATCGCAGTAGACGACGGTATTGCAATGGGTCACGACGGAATGTTGTATTCATTACCATCGCGTGACTTGATTGCTGACTCAGTCGAATACATGGTCAATGCTCACTGTGCAGATGCAATGGTTTGTATCTCGAACTGTGACAAAATCACACCAGGGATGTTGATGGCGGCAATGCGCTTAAACATTCCTGTGGTGTTTGTTTCAGGCGGCCCGATGGAAGCTGGTAAAGTCCAAATTCGTGGTGGTGAACAAGCGATTGACCTTGTGGATGCCATGATTGTTGCTGCAGACGACAACTACACAGATGAAGAAGTAAAAGCATACGAACGTTCTGCATGTCCAACTTGTGGTTCATGTTCAGGGATGTTTACTGCAAACTCAATGAACTGTTTAACAGAAGCATTAGGTTTATCTTTACCGGGTAATGGTTCAACACTTGCAACGCATGCCAACCGTAAAAAATTATTTGAGCGTGCGGGTCAGTTGATTGTTGAAATCACAAAACGCCATTACGAACAAAACGATTACAGCGTATTACCTCGCAACATTGCCCCTAAAGCTGCTTATGAAAATGCCATGACTTTAGATATCGCGATGGGTGGTTCTACCAATACAGTACTTCACTTATTAGCGGCTGCGCATGAAGCAGAAGTTGATTTTACAATGGACGATATCGATCGTTTATCACGTAAAGTGCCTGTACTGTGTAAAGTTGCACCTGCGGTTAAAAATGTTCACATGGAAGATGTCCATCGTGCAGGCGGGATCATGTCGATCCTTGGCGAATTAGACCGTGCAGGTTTGTTAGATACTTCTGTACCAACCGTACATGAAAAAACATTGAAAGATGCTTTAGATAAGTGGGACATTATTCGTACTGAAAATGAAGAGGTATATAACTTCTTTAAATCAGCACCGGGCGGTGTACCAACACAAACAGCATTCTCACAAGACCGTTACTACACACGTCTTGATGGCGACCGTGAAAATGGCGTGATTCGTAATGCAGAACATGCTTTCTCTAAAGACGGCGGTTTAGCAGTCCTTTACGGTAACATCGCACTTGATGGTTGTATCGTAAAAACGGCTGGTGTAGATGACTCGATTTTGAAATTTAACGGTACAGCACGCGTATTTGAAAGCCAAGATGATGCAGTAGAAGCAATCTTAGGCGGCAAAATCGTAGCAGGTGACGTGGTTCTGATTCGTTACGAAGGTCCACAAGGTGGTCCGGGTATGCAAGAAATGCTGTATCCAACAAGCTACTTAAAATCAAAAGGTTTAGGTAAAGACTGTGCACTTGTGACTGATGGTCGTTTCTCGGGTGGTTCATCAGGTCTTTCAATTGGTCACGTGTCTCCAGAAGCGGCTGAAGGCGGTGCAATTGCTTTAGTTGAAGATGGCGACCGTATCGAAATTGATATTCCAAACCGTACGATTCACTTAGCAGTTGCTGATGATGTATTGGCAGCGCGCCGTGAAGTGCAAGAAGCTAAAGGTTGGAAGCCTGCGAAAGAGCGTCCACGTAAAGTATCTAAAGCACTGAAAGCGTATGCAATGCATGCAACAAGTGCTGCAAAAGGTGCGGTACGTGACATCTAATCTGCTTATAAACTAGATCGATCATGATTCAAAAGCATCCTTCGGGATGCTTTTTTAATCAAGAAAAGTTTGAATTTCATCTGAAAGCGTCAATTACATTAATGACAATATTTGATAGAAAGGTCATAAATATTGATCAATTCTCTTTGTCTTGATATAAGTTTTGCTCGCGTTCAAACTTTTTTAGTTTTAGAAAAAGCGATGAATTCGATACTTTGAGCACATAATTTACCAGTAAAATCATCTGAGGCACATCTCATGTCATTGTTACGCCGTTGGTTTGATCCGCTACGATCGAGTTGGTTTTATCAGAAACCAAATCGTCAAGAGGTCTTGTCAACTGAGCAGGGTTTAACGATCTATCTTCGTTTAGATGATGTGTATAGTTATCTTGCAGTCCAGCAATTGGCACAATTAAATGACATTTTAAAAGATGAAATTAAGCCGTTAAAAATTGTTATCTCAGATACTGCTGCTGAAGCTCCAAATGATATGAGTCCTGAAGAGTGGCAAGATTACAGTCTACGTGATGCCCAAATTTTAGCGTACCAGCATCGTTTCGGATTCGATAATGAAAAGCCTGAAATACCAAGTGCTGAAGCGATTCAACAGGCAGAAACGATTTTACGAAATACACCATTAACAGGTGAAAATTTTCTCTATTTATTGGAAGATGTCTTCCATATGTTGTGGCAACAGCAATATGGAAAATTACGTACTTTGTATGTCATGGCCAGTCGACATCGAAAAGAACAACAAATCGCTGAGCGAACTTTTGATCACACGCCAGTTTTAGCAAGCTTTTTTGAGCTCGGTGATCGTCGGTATCATGCGGTAGATGATTTATTAAGATTGACCCGCCGTTTAAAACAACAAAAACTCTTGACTGGTAATCCTATTTTTCTCATCAATCATATTGAGTGGCGGGAACACCTAATGAATGATGCTGAGGAATTATCTGAGATTCAGGCGATGAATCCTGAGTTGGACCTCTATATTGCATTAGAAGATCCGATCTCTTGGTTATTGTTAGCTTATATTAAAGAAGAACTTGCCGATTATTACGATATCCAACTTACCGTTTATCCATTGCAATATCAGGGACGAGATTTATTTGATTGGAGTTTGGCAACGCGTTTATCTAAACGAACAGAAGTAAAATTCACGCCGTTTTGCCGACCGACTCAGCAGGCGACATATGAAATAGCACGATTGTTTTACAGTGTGCCTGAGGATCAACGTCTTGATGCAATGTATGAAATCTTGCAGGCTGTTTGGAGTAAAGGTAAAGATCTATCGTATCGACCTCATATTCAAGCCTTAAAACAGAGCTTGAATATCACGACGCTCACTGAAGAGTCGATCAGTCAAAAGCTAGAAGAAAATCAATTACTCTGTGAGATGAAATCACAACCTGATTTACCAGTGCTTGAGCTTCGTATCGATGGAAAGAGTTATGTGTTTAATAGCTTATATCGTGTATGGATGATTGAAAGTATTTTCAGTAATGTGTTAGAACAAAAGTACAAAAGTGAAAATGAATCTGAACACAGGGATACCGAATCAATTGAAAATCAATAAAGAAAAATGCGAAACCCTTCAGCAAGCTCGAGCACAAATAGATTCAATTGATCAAGCTATAACAGAATTAATTGGTTTACGCCAATATTACGTAGATCAGGCAGTGCGATTTAAAAGAACTATCCAAGATGTACAGTCTCCTGAACGTGTTGAAATAGTGATTGAAAAAATACGTGAATTGTCTACAAAGAATGGTGTGGATCCATTAGTCATGGAAAAAATATATCGAGAGATGATTCAACACTTTATTCAAAGAGAGTTAAAAGAAATACGACCATAATAGTCGGAATTCTTAATAAGAATGAGGAACTTAGTTTCCTCTTTTATTCATTGAAATTTACAAAATATATAGCCGATTTGTGAACTGGTTCAACAAAGCTTAGTGTTACAAAAAATAATATTAAGTTAACATTTGGATACATCACTTTTTAGACTGACGGTCGAAGGCGCTATGGATACCCAGTTACAATTAGAAAAAATAGTCAAGGATCTTGAAAACTATAAAGTAGCCATTGATGCACATTCAATTGTTGCCATAACAGATGCACGTGGCGTCATTACTCATGTCAATGAGAAGTTTTGTAATATCTCACAGTATTCTTATGAAGAGCTGGTCGGATCAACACATAAAATTATTAATTCAGGCTATCACCCGAGAAGTTTTTTTAAATATATGTGGAAAGCCATTTCGAGTGGAGAAATTTGGAAAGGCGAAATTTGTAACCGAGCTAAAAATGGTTCTTTATATTGGGTTGAAACAACGATTGTGCCGCTTAAAGATAATAATGGCGTTTTACAAAACTATATCTCCATTCGAACTGATATCACACAGCTAAAAAATTCCGAAGACCATGCACGTTATATGGCATTACATGATGAATTAACGGGATTGCCTAACCGCCGTTTTATGCAAGAACGCATGTTGGAGGTGATTGAATCATGTAAACAAAATGGTACACATAGTGCACTCATGATGTTGGATTTGGATAACTTCAAAAATATTAATGACACGTTAGGACACGATCGTGGAGATGACCTACTCAAAATGGTCTCGGTGCGCCTTATGGAGTGTGTGGCACAGCAGAATGCAATTGTCCGTCTTGGTGGAGACGAGTTTTTAATTATTCTTTCAGATTTAAATCCAGATGAAACGATTGCTAATCAAGCAGTGATGCAAATCGCTGATAAAGTTCGTGCTGCATTAAATGAGCCTTTCGTATTAAAGGATAATAAAATCCATACTAGCTCTAGTATCGGAATTTTTATTTTCCGTAATTCAAAATTGCCAAAAAATGAGTTGCTTAAGTACGCCGACATGGCGCTGTATCAAGCTAAAGAAAATGGTAAAAACTGCATATGTGTTTTTGATCCTGAAATGGAACAAAGTGTTATTGCTAAAGCTGCTTTATTAAATGATTTAAGATTAGCTTTATTACGAGATGAGTTCCAACTTTATTATCAGATTTTAGTAAATCGTGAAGAGGAAGTGATTGGGTATGAGGCCTTGCTACGTTGGAGTCATCCTGAACACGGTTTGATTTTACCAGGTCGATTTATTGAAGAAGTGGAGAAAACTGATCTCATACATGATGTTGGTAATCGTGTATTAGTATTAGCATGCCAACAGTTAAAAGATTGGAGCCAATACCCAGAATCTTCAAACTGGACGATTTCAGTCAATATTAGTGTCGAACAATTCCGTAAGACTGACTTTGATAAAAATGTGCTTCGGATTATTGATGAAGCAGGAATTGATCCAACATTATTACGTTTAGAACTCACTGAAAGTATGTTCTATACCGATATGCATAACTCAATTGAGAAAATGAAAAAGCTCATCGAGCGTGGATTAAGATTCTCTATGGATGATTTTGGAACAGGATATTCTTCATTGAATTACCTCAAAATGCTTCCACTGGATCAACTCAAAATTGATCGTTCATTTGTAGAAAATATTGTCGGTAATCCACGCGATATTGCTATTGTGAAAACGATTATTGATTTAGCACAGATTCTCGATCTGAATGTGGTGGCAGAGGGTGTAGAAACTGAAGAGCAGTTCCAAGTTCTGAAAGAAAATGGCTGTAATACGTTTCAAGGCTATTATTTTGGTCGACCTCAACCGATTGAAAAAAATCTTAAAATACTTAATTAGAATAAAAAATTAAAAAAGAGAGCATTAAGCTCTCTTTTTTTATATGCGATAGATTTTTAGTTAGACTTTCCACCTAAGCTAAAGAACCAATTCAGGAATAATGCAGCAAAGGTAGCCGTTCCAATACCACCTAAATTGAAGCTACCAAATTGAAGCGCAAAGTCACCAGTACCTAAGATCAGCGTGATCGCAGCAATCATGAGGTTTTTATTTTTAGAGAAATCGACACGATGTTCGATCCAAATTTTAGCACCAGCTATGGTAATTAAACCAAACACCACAATTGATGCACCGGCAAGAATCGCAGTTGGAATGGTTTGAATAATTGCACCAAATTTTGGTGATAAGCCAAGGAAAATTGCGAATACACCTGCGATGGCAAAAATAATCGTGGAATAGACACGTGTCACAGCCATCACGCCAATATTTTCACCATAAGTGGTCATGCCTGGAGCACCTACACCACCGGCTAATGATGTTGCAACACCATCGGCTACAAACGCTTTTCCAATATGTGAGTCTAGATTTTCACCAGTCATGGCAGAGACAGCTTTGATGTGACCTAAGTTTTCAGCCACTAAAATCAAAGCTACAGGAGCAATGATGAGCATCGCGTTCGTACTGAACTCAGGAGCATGAAAGTTAGGAAGACCAAACCATGCAGCTTGTGTAATCGGCGCGAAGTTAATTGGAGTACCGTAACCCATGATATTCGTAATAACAAAATATACGATATAAGACAGCACCAAACCTACAAGTAAAAGTAGGCGTTGTAGCATCCCTTTGGTGAATACTGCAATTGAAGCCATACACATGACAGTAATCAATGCCATCCACATATTAAATGGATTACCCGCGACACTTTTTACCGTTACCGGTGCAAGATGCAGACCGATGATCATGACCACAGAACCTGTTACGACAGGAGGCATGAGCTTTTCAATCCATCGAGTACCTGTTGCCATCACCAGAAAACCAATTAAGGCATAAAGTACACCACAGGCAATAATTCCCCCAGCAGCTAATGCAATATTCGCATTTGCTCCAGCACCGGCATAGCCCGTTGCCGTGATGACTACACCAATAAAAGCAAAGCTTGAGCCTAAATAACTGGGCACTCGACCGCCAGTGATGAGGAAAAATAACAGGGTACAAATACCTGACATTAATATAGCAAGATTAGGATCAAAACCCATTAATAATGGTGCTAAAACTGTCGCACCAAACATGGCAAAAGCATGTTGAATGCCAAGAACTACACTTTGCGCAGGAGGTAAATATTCGGTCGTGCCAACAGGACGCGTATCAATATCATCCGTGAAGGGACGCCATTTAGGAAACCAACTGGTCATAAAGTGAGCACTCAATAGTTAAATTGTGCACATCATACGCCTGTTTTATGAGAAATCATCTGTTTCTTGAAAAATTATTAAAACTAATGGTCTGACTTTTATTAAATTTTTACCCATCGGTAAAAAAAATATGTTTTAAAAATAAAGTAAAATCAGCCTATTGCAATTCAGCTATATCAAAAAAATCTATATCCATATTGAGTAAAAAATTTATAGGTGCTTTGTTGTCATTACTGAAAATTAGAATAAAGTCTTTAAATTGCTCAAGCCCATAAAGGTACTTGAGCATAGACAGTCGTGAAATCAACCCGTATTACGTAATCCAGCAGCAATACCTGCAATACTTACCATTAATGCATGGTCAACCTCAGTTTGTTCGACAGTTCGTTCAGCTAAATATTCGCGACGTCTTTTCATGAGTTCTGCTTGTAACAGGTGTAATGGAAGGAGATAGGGTTTACGGATCTTCATGGCTTGATCAAGAACTTCATTAGAACTGAGTAATTTAGATTCACCTTTCATCGCCAATAAAGTTTGTACTGCGTCATGTAAGCGTTGGCGTAGTTCCGCACCCAATACTTTAAGATTTTCATCTTGGGTGAGATGAGATTCATAATACAATGCAACATTGCTATCTGATTTAGATAGCACCATCTCCAACATATCAATTAAAGTTTGGAAATAAGGCCATTGTTCTAACATTTCATCTAGCTCAGCTTTGTGACCTTCTGAAATGACTTGATTGATGGCTGCACCAGTACCTAACCATGCTGGAAGCATTAATCGAATTTGAGTCCATGCAAATACCCATGGAATTGCACGTAAGGATTCAATACCACCGCTGATTTTTCGTTTCGCTGGTCTTGAACCCAAAGGTAGCATCTGTAATTCAAGCTCTGGCGTCACGGTTCTTAAATATTGGACAAAATGAGGGTTTTCGCGGACTGTTTGACGGTAAACATTCACAGAGAGTTCCGTCATTTTGTGCATCAACTCGCGCCATGCTGCCTTGGGTTCTGGTGGTGGCAGTAAAGTCGCTTCAAGGGTAGCTGCGGTATAAATCTCTAAATTTTGCAGTGCGATTTCTTCTAATCCAAATTTGAATCGGATCATTTCGCCTTGTTCGGTCACACGGATTGCACCTGAGATTGAGCCAGGTGGTTGTGAAAATAGTGCTTGTTGGGTTGGAGCACCACCACGACTAATTGAGCCACCACGACCATGGAACAAAGTGAGTTGTATACCATGTTGTTTGGCAATAGCTGTTAACTCTTCTTGTGCACGGTACTGAGCCCAATTCGCAGACATGAAACCTGCATCTTTTGCTGAGTCAGAGTAACCAATCATGACCTCGTGCTTGTTTTGAATATGTTGTTTGTACCAATGCATACTGAATAAAGTATTCATGGTCGAAGCTGCGCCATCTAAATCTTTTAACGTTTCAAATAATGGAACTACACGCAGAGGTTGCTTAATACCTGCTTCTTTTTGGAGTAATAGAACCGCCAAAACGTCACTTGGATATTCCGCCATTGAAATAATATAAGCACCTAGACTTTCAGCAGGTTGTTCTGCCAAAGTTCGCATGGTAGCGAATACTTCTTGAACATCAGGATGCTCAATAAGACTTTGAGCAGATTCATTAAGATGCTTAGGAAGTAAAGGGCGTTTGCTTTGCAGTTCTTGTAATAAGAAGTTTTGACGGGCTTGTTCAGTCCATGTCTCAAAATTGCCAAGTCCAAGATACTCAGTAATCGCTGAAATTGCTTGACGATGACGACCTGACTCTTGGCGAATATCTAGTTTTAATAACTCAATACCGAAACAATTCACGCGATAAATAAAATCGAGTAACTTTCCTTGAGCAATACCGGAAAGGTTTGAATCGACTAATGAGCGATAACATAACAATAATGGCTGCAATAACTCATCTTTGTGATGAATAATCTGGCTACGATCCACATCAGAATGTTGACCTTGTAATTTTGCAGTGAGCCATTCTCTTGTAATTTTTAAGCGTTCACGTGTTGTTCTTAAATATTCACGATAAGGCTCTGGATGAGGCTGACCTAAGGCAGTCTTTAGTTCATCACTGCACGCCTGAACAGAAAGCTCCCAACGTAAATCTTCAATATCTCGGAGGTAGAGATCCGCGGCTTTCCATCGAGATAACCATAAAACTTCTTGAGTCACTTTGTGTGTGACATTTGGGTTTCCATCTCGGTCACCACCCATCCAAGATGCAAACCGCACAGGTGCAATATCTAAAGGTAAAGCTTGAGAACAATGCTCTTGAACCAATTGATTTAATTCACGGACAAACTTAGGAATAGCGTTCCATAAAGTTTGCTCAATGGTAGTAAAACCCCATTTTGCTTCATCAATTGGGGTTGGACGATGTTGGCGAATTTCATCGGTTTGCCATGCTGAACAAACCAATTGTTTTAATTCAGAAAGAACTTGAGCGCGCTGTTTGGGGGTCAGCTTTTGCTGATTAAACTTAGATAAACACTCGTTGATCCCATCATATTTTTGGATCAAGGTGCGACGACTAACTTCCGTAGGATGTGCGGTGAGTACAAGCTCAATATTTAGCTCACAAATTTGTTGATAAAGGGTTTCCGCTGAAATCAGCTGTTGTTGAAATTTTTCAAAAAGGGGAATAAGGACATTCGCTGCAGCGCCGTTTTCATCAAACTCATTTTGGCGACGGCTACGTACCACATGATATTGTTCTGCAATATTGGCAAAGTTCAGAAAATGTGAAAAAGCACGTGTGAGTGGAAGAATCTCATCATCTTTTAAACTTAAAAATAAACTTTCTAATTGTTTTTCAGCTTCGCTATCACCATCACGTGCACCTTTCGCGAGTGCACGAATTTGTTCAACTTGATTAAACAAATCTTGTCCAGCTTGTTCTTTTAAAGTCTCTCCTAAAAGATTACCGAGTAAGCGTACGTCTTCACGTAATGGAGCATCAATTTGTTGAATCATTTTTTTCTCCTTTTCTTGTTCTTTTGACTATACCGCTTATTCATGACATGCCAAGCGATTGCAAAATAATTTAAAGAAAATTAGGTGAAAAATACGCCATTTAAGAATGGAGAGAGCTATTTTTTGTATTTCAGCATAAATAATTCGATGGCTTGATGAATAATTTCATCACATTCTGCTTCACTGGGAACCTGACGAACACCTAACAATACTTCATGATGTCGATGCCCTAAGAGTAAAGAAAGGAGCAAATGTGTTTGCTTTTCAGCATCATCTTTCTGGATAAATCCGTACTCAATCGCTTGAGCAAAAAAATCAGTCCAAACCACAAATAACCGCTTATGAGATGCATTATAAAAAGGTTCAGCCAAAGGATTTTGCTCTGCTGCCAATTCTAATAATAAATGCTCAAGCTTAATGGCTTCAGGAAGATTGACAATTTGCAGCGCTAAACTACATACCTGATAGAAGTCTTCTAAAAAATTGGATTCAGGGTGTAATTGGATTCGCCGAGCATTGATTGATTCTTCGCACGTTTCTGCAATTGCATAGGTAAATAACGATTCTTTATCTTGAAAATGGTTATACACCGTCAGTTTAGTCACGCCAGCTTCTTTGGCAATTTGATTCATGCTTGAACCATGAAAGCCCTGTTTTAGAAACAAACGTTTAGCTGCCTCTAATATTTGTTTCTTTTTAACTAAATCCTTAGGACGTCCAATATTCATTTGCACAAAAAAATCCAAAAAAAACAGTTTAGGTCATACCTTGAAAAATGATTTTTAATTACTGTACCATGCGGTATATTAATTAAAAAATAATCAAATTAATATCCCTAATTTGATTTGCCTAAAAATTGACATAAGAGCAGTGCACATGAGTCCTCAAAAATTTGCCACATACAGTTTAATGCTCATTTGTAGCGTGATACTTACCGCGTGTAGTAAGGATAAACCCACAGAGGAACAAATTCCATTTGTGATGGTTGCCCAGCCGAATACTTCCCAAGATGAACTGAAAAGTTATGCAGGAGAAGTTCAGGCGAGACAGCAAACGGCATTGGCTTTCCGTGTTGGAGGACAAATTACTGAACGCTATGTTGATGTTGGGGATCGAGTCAAAGTCGGGCAAGTCTTAGCAAAATTAGATGTGAAAGATGCTCAACTGCAGTTAAATGCTTCAAAAGCTCAGTTAGAAAGCGCGCAATCTGCAGCCAAAATTGCCGAAGAAGAATACAAACGCTTTAAGCAGTTATTACCTATTAATGCGGTGAGTCGTTCGCAATATGATGCCGTAGAAAATCAATATAAATCGGCCATGTCCAATTTAAAACAAGCACAATCAAATTATGCAGTGAGTAGTAATCAGACGGGATATAACCAACTCATTGCCAATAAAAATGGCGTCATCACTGAGCGTAGTATTGAAGTTGGTCAAGTGATCGCAGCAGGGCAGGCAGCATATCAACTGGCGATAGATGGTGATCGTGAAGTGGTGATTGGTGTGCCAGAACAAGCAGTATCAGAAATTAAAACAGGTCAAAAAGCTTGGGTTACGCTGTGGTCAAAACCAGAGGAGCGTTTCGCCGCATATGTGCGTGAAATTTCACCTGCTGCCGACCAATCTAGAACATTTAGTGTCAAAGTTGCTTTGACTGAAGGGCGTTCAGCAATTCAACTTGGACAAAGTGCGCGAGTATTTTTTTCAAATACCAGTTCAAATGTGATTAATGTTCCTTTGACCAGTGTATCTGCAACAGAAGATCAGCCTTATGTTTGGGTTGTGAATACAGATCACAGTATCCGTAAGGTGAATGTTCAAATAGGTGCTTATGGTCGTGATACGGTACCTGTGACCCAAGGTTTAAAAGCTTCTGATTGGATCGTGGTTGGCGGTGTACACTTACTGCGAGATAAACAAAAAATTAATCCGATTGACCGTCAAAACCGTGCAGTAAATGTGAAAGCAGGACAAGTTGGAGCGAAAATATGAACTTTAACTTGTCAGAATGGGCGTTAAAAAATAAGGGACTGATCCTTTATTTCATGATTTTGATGGGAATATTGGGTGTTTATTCCTACTCAAAACTATCACAAAGTGAAGACCCTCCATTTAGTTTCAAAGTAATGGTGGTTCAAACCTATTGGCCAGGTGCGACAGCGGAAGAAGTTTCATTACAAGTAACTGATCGCATTGAAAAAGAATTAATGAGTACGGGGCTCTATGATCGTATTGCAGCCTATTCTCGTCCTGGTGAATCAATGGTGACCTTTGTTGCCAAAGACTCGCTGCGTTCCCATGAATTACCGAATGTTTGGTATCAGGTTAGAAAAAAAATTGGAGATATCAAACACCAACTTCCTAGCGGTGTTCAAGGTCCATTCTTTAACGATGAATTTGGTGACACCTTTGGGAATATTTATGTCTTAACGGGTGATGATTTTGATTATGCCGTGATGAAGGAATATGCCGATCGCTTACAGCTGCAACTACAACGTGTGCAAGATGTCGGGAAAGTTGATTTAGTCGGCTTGCAAGATCAAAAAATTTGGATAGAAATTTCAAATACGAAAACCGCTCAATTGGGTATTCCAGTTTCTGCAATTCAAGAAGCACTACAAAAACAAAATACCATGGCGAGCGCAGGTTTCTTTGAAACAAGCTCAGATCGTATTCAAGTGCGTGTCAGCGGACAATTGAAATCAGTCGAAGATCTCAAGAACATGCCATTACTGGTTGGTGATAAGACCATTCAATTGGGCGATGTGGCTGAAGTTTACCGTGGCTTTAGTGAGCCAGCTCAACCACGTATGCGCTTTATGGGTAAAAATGGTATTGGTATTGCGGTGTCTATGCGTAAGGGTGGTGACATCATTGCGCTAGGGAAAAATCTAGAAAAGACCTTCAATGATCTACAACAAACTTTACCTTTAGGGATGGAACTTAAAAAAGTTTCAGATCAGCCTGTAGCGGTGCAACGCAGTATTCACGAATTTATCAAAGTGCTCGCAGAGGCCGTGATTATTGTCTTATTGGTCAGCTTCTTCTCTTTAGGTTTCCGTACAGGATTAGTGGTCGCTTTCTCTATTCCCTTGGTCTTGGCAATGACGTTCGCAGGCATGAATTTCTTTGATGTTGGACTGCACAAGATTTCTTTAGGCGCGTTAATTTTAGCACTTGGACTTTTGGTTGATGACGCCATCATTGCAGTTGAAATGATGGCCATTAAAATGGAACAAGGATATAGCAGATTAAAAGCCGCAGGTTTTGCTTGGAAGTCGACTGCATTTCCAATGTTAACGGGGACGCTGATCACTGCAGCTGGATTCTTGCCGATTGCCACTGCTGCGTCGAGTACAGGTGAATACACTCGCTCAATCTTCCAAGTTGTAACCATTGCTTTAGTGGTGTCATGGTTTGCAGCGGTACTGTTTGTTCCTTATTTAGGTGACAAATTACTGCCTGATTTTAATCAAATGAATCAGAAAGCCCCGTGGTATCAACGCTTATGGGCAAGATTACGTCAACAACCAGAGCCACAACCCGTCGTTCAACACCATGGTGAGCATCATGATCCATATCAAACCAAGACGTATCAAAAATTTAGATCTTGGGTTGAGTTATGTATTACTTATCGTAAAACCGTTATTGCTGCTACGGTTGCAATATTTGTCTTGTCAATTTTGATGTTCAAACTTGTTCCACAACAATTTTTCCCACCATCAAACCGTGCCGAAATTTTAGTGGATCTAAAACTAGAGGAAGGCGCTTCTCTAACAGCGACAGAAAATGCGGTTAAAAAAGTAGAAAAATTCTTGTCGACTCAAAAAGGGATCGATAATTACGTCGCTTATGTTGGTACAGGTTCTCCACGTTTCTATTTGCCTCTTGATCAACAATTACCTCAGGCGAGTTTTGCACAATTTGTGGTTTTGGCTTCCTCATTAGATGAGCGAGATGAGATTCGCAAGAATCTGAGTGAAGAAATTAGCAAGTTATTGCCTGAGGTACGGACGCGTGTATCGCTATTGGAAAATGGACCACCAGTCGGTTATCCAATTCAATACCGTGTTTCTGGTGAAGATTTAAATACTGTTCGCCAACGAGCACAATTAGTGTCACAAGCAATCAGTGAAAATCCAAATACCGCCAATGTTCACTTAGATTGGGGTGAGCCGAGTAAAATTATTTCACTTGAAATTGATCAAGATCGTGCGCGTCAGTTAGGCGTATCTAGCTTAGATTTGGCGAATTTCTTAAATAGCTCAATAACAGGGGCTGCGATTAATCAGTATCGTGAGAAACGGGAGTTGATTGATATTCGTTTACGTGGCGATCAAGCGGAACGTGTTGATGTGGCATCGTTACAAAGTCTCGCTGTACCGACGAGTCAGGGGACAACAGTTCCATTGGCACAGATTGCAAATATCCAATATAAGTTTGAAGATGGTCTGATTTGGCATCGTAACCGTTTGCCGACCATTACTGTGCGCGCAGATATTCGGACTAAACTCCAACCAGCTACTGTGGTTGGTGAATTAACTGAATCTATTGAGAAAATTCGTGCCGAACTTCCAAGTGGTTATCTGGTAGAAGTGGGAGGCACTGTGGAGGAATCTGCACGTGGGCAAACTTCAGTAAATGCTGGCATGCCGTTATTTTTGGCTGTGGTCTTTACCTTGCTCATGATTCAGCTCAAGAGTATTTCACGTTCGTTTATTGTTTTCTTGACCGCGCCTTTGGGTTTAATTGGCGTGGTATTGTTCCTGTTAATATTCAATAAGCCTTTCGGGTTTGTGGCGATGCTAGGTACCATTGCTTTATCTGGAATGATTATGCGTAATTCGCTTATCTTGATTGATCAGATCGAGCAAGATATCAAAGCGGGTCATTCTCAATGGGAAGCGATTTTAGAAGCGACAGTACGCCGTGCCCGTCCAATTATTTTGACTGCATTGGCTGCTGTGTTGGCGATGATTCCGCTTTCACGCAGTATCTTCTTTGGTCCAATGGCGGTAGCAATTATGGGTGGACTCATTATCGCAACATTATTAACGCTGTTCTTCTTGCCAGCACTCTATGCGGCATGGTTTAAAGTAAAAAAAGAGTCAAAAACCGCGTAGTTTTATGTGAATACTAGGTGCGAAGCATTGAAAAATTCAATATAGTAGTCCCTAGTTTTTAACACAAAATAACACAGTGGGCTGAGTACATAAAAAAACTGAATGTGCACTCGGTTGAGGTATAAAAAAGCATCCATGGGGCGAGACAATTTAACAAGACATCGTCGATTAATTACGATGTCTTATGTATTCATGTTTCTTGCATTGTTCACTGGTATCAGTGCTGCAATCGCCTATTTTTTAGCGCAAAAAGTGGCTCAAGCGCAAGACGCTGAAGTCTGGATCCATGCTCAAGCATTATGGATTGCACGAAATGTTGTGCTATTCATGATGATGGCCGCATTTGCTGCTCTTTGGTTTATTCCTGCCTGCTTTATCTATTGGGATAGTGTGTTATGGGTGAAAGGGTGTACGGTGATTGGTGTCATTTTTACCACAATTGCATGGCTATTTCTCCTAAATGCATGGCTAAAAGGCTTAGTGAAATATCTCCAGAAAAAAGCCGCTTTTTAAAATAATGATTTAATTTACTTGTAATCTCGGAATATGACCCCAACATATTCCGCAGAGAAGTCATATCAAATTTTTTTGTGGAGCATCGCCAGACATGGCTAAACGTGATTATTATGAGGTTTTAGGGGTTTCTAAAACAGCTAGTGATGATGAAATTAAAAAAGCCTACCGTAAGTTGGCGATGAAATATCATCCAGACCGTAACCCTGATAATGCTGAAGCAGAAGAAAAATTCAAAGAAGCTGCTGAAGCGTATGAAGTTTTATCTGATAGTGAAAAACGCAGCATGTATGACCGCATGGGACATAATGCATTTGAAGGCGGCTTCGGTGGCGGCGGCGGTGGTTTCGGTGGCGGTTTTAGCGCTGAAGACATTTTTAGTCAGTTTGGTGACATTTTCGGTGGCGCGTTTGGTGGCGGCGGTCGCCAACAGCGTCAAAGACGTGGTTCAGACTTACGTTATGTGCTTGAGCTCAGCTTAGAAGAAGCTGTACGTGGCGTAAAAAAAACAATCACTTTTACTGCGCCAGCACCATGTGAAGTGTGTGATGGTAAAGGTTCTAAAAACCCGAATGATGTTGAAACCTGTAAAACTTGTCACGGGGCTGGCCAGGTCCGTATGCAACAAGGTTTCTTCTCAGTTCAGCAAACGTGTAGCACTTGTCGCGGACAAGGTAAGATTATTAAAAATCCTTGTGGCACTTGTCATGGTTCAGGTGTTAAAGATCGTCAACAGACACTTGAAGTTACCATCCCTGCAGGCGTGGATAATGGCGATCGCGTTCGTTTAACTGGAAAAGGTGAAGCGATTCGTGATGGTCAATCAGGTGATCTATACGTAGAAGTTAATGTTCGTGAACATGAAATCTTCCAACGTGATGGCGCGGACTTGTATATGGATGTGCCGATTAGTATCGCTGATGCTGCATTGGGTAAAGAAATTGAGATTCCAACCCTTGATGGTCGTGTGAACTTGAAAGTACCTGAGGGAACACAAACAGGTAAAATGTTCCGTTTACGTGGCAAGGGTGTAAAACCAGTACGCACAAGTATGCAAGGTGATTTACTTTGCCGTATCGTGATTGAAACACCAGTCAACTTAACTGCACGTCAACGTGAACTTTTAAAAGAGTTACAAGAATCTTTAGATGGTGCGGACAGTAAATCTTCACCTAAAAAGAAATCATTCTTCGATCGTTTATTTGACTGATAAGAATGAAATAAAAGCCCGACATTATTGTCGGGTTTTTATTAAGTTATAAATACTTAAGACGCTTAAAGCAAAGTAAGTGATACTACCATTAGATAATTTCTTAGTTTATGGGTGTATTCAAAAGTTGTTGAGACTTATTTGTTTAAGCTTTTAAAATCTAAAGGTAAATTTTTTAATAGGTTTTGTTAGAACTATAATTTAAAAAAAGAGGATCTGAAGATCCTCATCATGTAATTTTGAAAAAACTAATCCTGAGCATCAATACTCTGACCATTCATACCTATACTGTCTTCGCCCATTAAATATAAATAAGCTGGCATGATTTGTTCAGGCGTTGCCAATACTTTCGGATCTTCATCAGGATATGCTTTAGCACGCATAGCTGTTCGTGTTGCACCAGGATTAATGCAGTTATAACGGATATTTGGATAGACATTTTCTTTTGCAAAAATTTGACTGACCGCTTCAATGGCAATTTTTGAGACTGAGTATGCGCCCCATTTCGCACGTGCTTCACGACCGACACCTGAGCTTGCAAAAACAACAGAGGCATTTTGAGATTTTTCTAATAATGGAAGTAAATGTTGAGTAAGAACAAAAGGTGCTCTTAAATTTACAGCCATTACATCATCCCACACTTCAGCAGGGTAGTGGGCCAATTCAACGCGCTCACCTAAAATCCCAGCATTGTGCAAAATACCATCTAAACGACCAAATTGTTGGTCAAGCGTTTCCACAAGACGTTCGTAATCATATGCTGTTGCAGTAGAAAGTTGCAGTGGCAAAATTGCAGGTTGAGGAGCACCTAAACTTTCAATTTCGTCATAGATCACTTCTAACTTGTTCAGCGTTCTACCATGAAGAACGACGGTCGCACCATGTAAAGCATAGCTCAACGCTGCTGCGCGTCCAATGCCATCACCTGCACCCGTAATTAAAATTACTTTATCTTTCAATAAGTCTGGGCGAGGTTGATATTCTGAATATTTCATGTGCGACCTCCTTCATTGTTCTAATTAAGCTGTTTTTTGGTGAGATTCGATCAATTCGATTAAGTGTTGATGTAATTCTTGTACATCATTCACTATACAATCTGCCTGCCAAGAATCTAAGTCATCTTTGTGTTCTAATGGTAAATATCCGTAAGCAGCCAAAATCGTGTACATATTTGCGCTTCGACCTGCATCAATATCACGTGGATGATCACCAACATAAATGCATTGTTCAGCTGGAACATTAATTTGTTGAGCAGCGAGATACATTGGTTCTGGGTCAGGTTTAGTGTGCTTAACATCTTCTGGGCATACGAGAACGGCACAACGTTCAGTTAAGTTTAAGGCTTGAAGTAGTGCCTCACTCAGCCAACGAGGCTTGTTTGTCACAATTCCCCATGGAATATCCCGTTGTTCCAAGTCCTCAATTAAAGGATACATTCCTGCAAAAAGGTCTGTATCCACAGCAATATCAGCACCATAGATATCTAGAAAGCGCTGACGATGTGCAAGGAAAATAGGATCATCAACCTGTAATTCAGGATAAACCAATTTCACCATCGCCCGAGCCCCCTCGGAGACCTGAGTTCGGATCAGGGCTGCATCTACGATCTCTCGACCTTCTTCACGACACATTGCTTGAATAATACGAATAAAATCCGCAGCAGTGTCAATTAAAGTCCCATCTAGGTCGAAAAGTACGGCCTTCATTCATTCACCTCATTATGGGTGTAAACCATATAGTTCACATCGACATTTGGGGCTAACCAATAATGTTTAGTTAATGGGTTGTAATGTAAGCCTGTCATATCTTTAAGTTTTAAACCTGCGTTACGAATATCATGCGCTAATTCAGAAGGTTTAATAAATTTATGATAGTCATGAGTTCCTTTTTTCAAAAGACGTAACACATACTCTGCACCGATAATCGCAAATAAATATGATTTTGGATTACGGTTAATTGTGGAGAAGAATACATGACCGTTTGGTTTCACCAGTTTTTGGCATGCTTGAATGATTGACGCTGGATCTGGTACATGTTCCAACATTTCCATACAAGTTACGACATCGTATTGACCAGCTTGTTCTTCAGCCAATTGCTCAACTGGAATTTGACGATATTCGATATTGGTTACGTTTTCTTGTTCTGCATGCAGACGTGCGACATTTAATGGTGCTGCGCCCATATCGATACCGAGGACATCGGCACCACGGCGTGCCATGCTTTCAGCCAAAATACCGCCGCCACAGCCCACATCTAGGACTTTTTTGCCACTAAGACCACCTGCATGTTCATCAATCCAATTCAATCGTAGTGGATTGATTTGATGGAGAGGGCGAAACTCAGAGTGTTGATCCCACCATACCGCAGCAAGTGCTTCAAATTTAGCAATTTCTTGTGGGTCAACATTCAGTTGAGTCATTACAGCCACCTTAGCAAAGTTCGTTTTAATGGGTAGAATTTATATCAGATCTTAGTGTATCGCTAATTCCAAAAAAAGCGATAAATCTTGTAAAAAAGTTCACAGAATCAAAACGATTTTCTCATATTTGTTTTATAGTGAAACCATATGCTAATCAAAATGATTTAGAGGATAAAAACTTAATGAAAAAGGTTGTTTTTAGTGGCGTTGCCGCTGCGGTGCTGATGGCACTTTCAACTGGTGCAATGGCGAACTTTGTTGAAGGCAAAGATTATACGGTCGTGCAAAACCCAGGAAAGGTTGATGTCGCTGGTAAATTGGAAGTACGTGAGTTCTTTTGGTATGGCTGTGGCCATTGCTTTACTTTAGAACCTCATATGCAATCTTGGTTACGTAAAATTCCAAAAGATGTGAATTTTGTCCGTACACCTGCTGCAATGAACAAAGTGTGGGAACAGAATGCACGTGGCTACTACGTTTCTGAAGCACTTGGTGTTCGTAAACGTACACATTTGCCTTTATTCCACGCGATCCATGACAAGGGTCAGCAGATTTTTGACCAAAAATCACAAGCGCAATTCTTTACGAAGTATGGTATCCCAGAAGCGAAATTCAATAGTTTATATAATTCTTTCGCAATTACTGCCAAAGTCTCTCAAGCGAATAAATTAGCGCAACAATATCAATTGACGGGTGTGCCAGCTGTTGTAGTAAATGGGAAATATGTCGTACAAGGTGATAATGGCCGTGTGTTACAAGTGGTTGATTATCTATTGGATAAAGAGCGCAAAGCTAAATAATAGAAAACCCGCATTGAGCGGGTTTTTTTATGCCTCAGTAGTATTCCAATTCAAAATCCCTTTAAAGATTAATCGTATTTGGGTAATGGACTGTTTTTTGAGTACCAGTTTTTGTAATTCAAGCTCCATACCTGAATATTGACGGCCCAAGCTAATCCAAGACATTGCCCATGTGAAACATAAATTAATTAAAATATTCGACAACATTTTTAGATCATCAGCTTGATGAAAATTTTGTACGATTTCGAATTTTTGTAGGTCATTGGCCAAATCAGAATTTAGAAACTCAATTTCACGAGCAATCGCACGTCTTACCACTTCAGAACCCCCCCAGCGCTCTGCGATCATAAAAATCCAAGGTTGGGTATTTAAATCGATGGCTTCAAAAAAAAGTTCCATGCTGGTTTCGGCTTTCGCATCTGGGTGGGCTAAACCTTGACCGAGCTGATGAAGTACAGTTTTCAAATATAACGCGACTTGATCCACTAATTCTTGGCCTAATTCATCCATATCTTGAAAATGTCGATAAAAGGCTGTTGGGACCAAACCAACCTCACGTGCAACTTCACGCAGACTAATACTGCTAAATGAACGGCCAGATGTGCTTAAGCGCAAAGCGGCATCCAGTAAAGCCTGACGACTTTGTTGTTTACGTTCATCGCGTATAGACATCTTAAAACCTGAGAAGTGAAGTCGAGATGAGTCTATCAAAAAAATATAAAAATTAAACGACGAATGTCAGTGAACATGTGTTGACTCAATTTCAAAATCAATATAGTGTACACATGTTCACTATTAGAACACTTGTTCACTCAATTAAATTGAAATACAAAAGAGGAACGTTTGAGATGAGTAGTTATCTGTCATATCGTCCTGAATGGATTCGAGAAGATTTCGTCGATTTTATCGCTGAAAAAATACATCCCACTTTGGCTTGGAAAAAAGTCAAAGCATCGCTCGTGAGTCGTCAGGCACTTAGTCACGATTTCTATGAAATTCATTTATGTCCAAATCATAATTTCGATTTTCAACAGATTGAGGCAGGGCAAAGTGTTTTAGTGACAGTCGTAGTTGCAGGCGTGCGTCTACAACGTAGTTATTCGATTGTGGAAATTTCTGCGACAGGCAATGTGGTGATTGCTGTCCGAGCTCAAGGATTAGTGTCGAATTGTTTAAGTCAATTAGAGATAGGTTCTGTCGTGGAAATTTCTCAAGCGCAAGGTGAGTTTACGCTTGAGCCGACTCAACAGCCAATTGTGTTATTGGCGTCGGGGAGTGGCATTACCGCGATTTATGCGTTGCTTACGAAGGCTTTAAACACGTTATCTGTGCCTATCGATTTAATTTATTTCTGTCGAGATGACGCGTTCCACGTGAAACTACAACAGCTCGCTTCAAAGCATGATCATTTTAATTATCACTATTTTAATACACGCCAACATAAACAAAATCTGACATTGGAGTTGTTAGAGCAGTTAGTACCAAGTTTTAGGCAAGCACAGATTTATGCATGCGGTGCAACTTCGATGATGCAAGCTGTAAATCAAATTTGTCATGAAGAGGGGATCAGCAATCAGCTCAAACAAGAGTTTTTTCAAATCCGTATAGATGAAGAAATTGAAAAACAATCCGTCACGTTTATCCGTAGTCAGAAATCGTTTGAAGCTCAAAAAAGTTTATTGGTGAGTGCTGAAGAGGCTGGATTAAGACCCGCTCATGGATGCCGAATGGGTATTTGTAATGCATGTGTCTGTAACAAAGTTAGTGGCGCTACTAAAAATATGCTCACAGGTGAAATTGAACATGAGCCAAATCGACAAATTAAATTATGTATTAGTCAGGCAGTAAGCCCTGTTGTGATTAATTTGTAATTTAACGGTATCGTATAAGACTGGAGAAAAATAATGAATATGTCACTTAATACAATATGGCAATCAAAATCTAAACATCTGACCGCTGAGCAAATTGAAGCATTTGGACAACGCGTTGAGCAGATCCGACTCAGTATTATGAATGATTTGGGTGAACAAGATGCCAAATATATTTATAAGATTCGCAACTTTGTTCGCTATAGCGAGATTGGCTCACGTGCATTGCTGATGTTTGGTGGTTGGATTCCACCTGTTTGGTTGGTAGGTACAGGATTACTAGGTGTGTCCAAAATTGTTGAAAATATGGAACTTGGACATAATGTGATGCATGGTCAATTTGACTGGTTGAATGATCCTAGTTTAAACGGTGCGACATATGACTGGGACACCATCTCAACAGGCGATGACTGGAAATATACCCATAACTATGTACATCACACCTATACCAATATTGTGGGGATGGATCATGATGTAGGTTATGGTCTACTTCGTGTTTCAGCATCTCAACCGTGGGAACCAAGATTTTTGTTGAATATTCCATTAGCGATTCAATTGATGGTGTTATTTGAATGGTATGTCGGTGTTCAAAACCTACACTTGGAAGACGCGCTTGTTTATAAAACCAAATCTTGGAAACAAGTGTGGAAAGATGCTGAAAAATTAAGAAAAAAAGTACGACGTCAGGTGGTAAAAGATTATGTCTTTTTCCCCCTTATCGCTGGTCCAAATGCGCTTCCTGTCTTCGTAGGCAATGCAGTTGCAAATGTGATTAGAAGTTTATGGTCATCTGCAGTGATTTTTAATGGTCATTTTACTGAAGATGCAGAAACATTTGAGATGGATAATACCGAAAATGAAACGCGAGCAGAATGGTATTTACGTCAAATTCGAGGTTCAAGTAACTTTACGGGAACATCATGGCTGCATATTTTGAGTGGTAATTTGAGTCATCAAATCGAGCATCATTTATTCCCTGATATGCCTGCAAATCGCTATGCAGAAGCTGCGCCAAAAATTAAAGCATTATGTGAGGAATATGGCATTCACTATAATGAAGCTAACTTTATGAAACAATTCTGGAGCGTTTGGGTTCGTTTAGCTAAATGTTCTTTACCAAATGATAAGACAGCTAAAATTTCTCAATCTATAAGAAAATTAAGAGGAATATTTGCTTGAGTACCACTATTTAGTTTAATTCATGAAAGGCATGGAGCATTGATCTGCAAGAATAAAAGCACCTTTAGGAATCTGATACAGGTTGCGTTTGAAGAGCTCGAAATCATGTACTGCACCACGACTCGTGCATAAACTCAGAACTTGCTGTGTTCTATAATGGATAATGGCTTGTACTTTAAAAGTATGTGCCTTCTTCTTACCACCATAGCTTTTCTTCTGTTTTTTTAGGTCTTTGTATTGGAATTTCTGTGGCATCTACGATCACCACATTCCAGTCGATACCTTCGCCTTCAGGCAAATTATTGGGTAAATTAAATAGATTGGACTTGATCAGGCAATCCTCTACGTGGCGGACGATTCTTGAAGCAGTAGGCTCTGATACACCATAACTCGTTGCGACATGAAACAATTTTCGATATTCACGCCAATAACTTAAGCACAGAAGGATTTGATCTTCTACACTTAACTTAGATGGTCTACCTTTAGCAGGTACAAGCATTTTTAGCTGTTCAGTCATTAAATCAAAGGTTGACCATGAGATGCCTGTATATCGCTTAAACTGTGTTTCAGAAAGCTTCTTTGAGTCGATGTATTTCATTCGCAATTTATGCATGAATATTTAAAATTATTCGGTACAAATAGTCAGCAAGGGATAGATCTTTTTTTGATTTATGAAAGAGATCTAGTATCTTATTTCTGAGTACTATTATTTCGAAAATTAAAAGTATAGATGTGAAAAAATGAATATTGGAATCTTATTATTTGATGAGGTTGAGGTCTTAGATTTTGCAGGGCCCTATGAAGTCTTTGCTATTACTACAGATAATCATAATAAAAAGCTTTTTAATGTGTTTACTGTGGCACAAAAACATGAAATTAAAGCAAGAAATGGTCTTGCAGTAAAAAGTGATTACCTCTTAGACAACTGTCCATCTATAGACATTCTCGTGATCCCTGGAGGATATGGTGCTGAAACAGTCGAGCTATATAATACTCATCTATTGAATTGGATAAAATTAAAACACGAAACGTCAAATATCACATTCTCTATTTGCACGGGAGCATTCATCTTAGCGGAGGCAGGGCTACTAGATGGGCTAAATGCTACTACTCATTGGATGGATATTTCACGTCTAGAGGCAGAATACCCTAAAATTACAGTTATAAAAGATGTTAGGTTTGTAGATGAAAATAAGATAATAACTTCTGCTGGGATATCATCAGGGATCAATGCTTCTCTATATGTCGTATCTAAAGTAACGAATAGAGATGTTGCATTGAATACAGCAAGAAGAATGGAATTTGAAACTGACTTATAGATTTTCTAAAATTAAAATAAGACACCTTATGCGAAGTTGGATTAAATCGCTTTTTCTTTTGCTCTCAATGAGCTTTTAGGTATGACTTAATTCTTTCAAAATTTAAGTTTGTCAGATTTAAAACACGGACTTATAACAAAGTCAGATGCCATCAATCTGCTATAATGTGCCCAATCTTTTTTTAAGTAAAAATTAGGACGTATTATGCGTATTGACCAGCGTGCATTAGACCAGTTACGTGACGTTAAAATTACTCGAAACTATACACGTTATGCAGAAGGTTCAGTTTTAGTTGAATTTGGTCATACCAAAGTTCTTTGTACTGCCAGTGTTGATAATTCAGTACCGCGCTTCTTGAAAGGAAAAGGCCAAGGTTGGGTGACTGCTGAATATGGCATGTTGCCACGTTCAACCCATACACGCAGTGACCGTGAGGCAGCTCGTGGTAAACAAAGTGGACGTACTCAAGAAATTCAACGCTTAATCGGTCGTAGCTTACGTGCTATGGTGGATTTGAAGAAATTGGGTGAAAACACGATTACAATCGACTGTGATGTTATTCAAGCTGATGGTGGTACACGTACTGCGTCTATTACAGGTGCTGCGGTAGCCTTGATTGATGCTATGAATTCATTACTTGAGAAAAAGAAAATCAAACAAGATCCACTCAAAGGTTTGGTGGCTGCAATTTCTGTTGGTATTTATCAAGACGAAGTACTACTCGACTTATGTTATGAAGAAGATTCAAACTGCCAAACAGATTTGAATGTGGTGATGACTCAGGAGGGTGAGTTTATTGAAATTCAAGGTACTGCGGAAGATAAACCGTTCACGCGTACGCAATGTAACGCAATGCTTGAAATGGCTGAGAAAGGCATTCAAGAGTTAATTCAAAAGCAACAACAAGCACTAGGCTGGTAATTCGCATTTGATTGCATGCGTTGATTGTAAAAAAGCACCTTGATAGAGGTGCTTTTTTTATTTCATAGATTTGCAATTGAAGCTTCATTGCAGCGTCACGAAAAAAGCGTATCACTGAGTTCGCATAAAACGAGAAGGATAACTACATGCGAGCTTATTTTTTTATACTCATCCTTACACCAAGTATTTTGTTAACAGCTTGTGGGGGAGATGATGATAACCAAACATCCAAACCGCAACCTTCAGATCCAAGCTGTGAAATCCACTGTGCTCCATAACCATAACAAGAATAAAAACAGGATAATTGTATGAACCGTCGTGACTTTATTTTAAATTCGACCAAGACATTATTGGGTGCATCTGCATTAGCGAGTTTTCCGCTGAGTATTCAAAAAGCTTTAGCAATTGATGCAAAAGTGGAAACTGGCACTATTCAAGATGTGAAACATGTGGTGATTTTGACTCAAGAAAATCGTTCTTTTGATAACTATTTTGGAACATTCAAAGGAGTACGTGGTTTTGGTGATCGATTCACCATTCCATTGAGTGGTAAAAGAGCGGTGTGGGAACAGTATGATGCCAACAAAAATAAAATTTTGCCTTATCACCTAGACAGTTCATTGGGCAATGCTCAACGTGTTTCGGGCACACCTCATTCATGGAAGGATGGTCAAGCCGCTTGGGATTGTGGGCGTATGGGCAATTGGGTGGAACATAAACAACCTCAATCCATGGGTTATTTTAAGAAACAAGAACTCGAGTTCCAGTTTGCGCTGGCGGAAGCATTTACTTTATGTGATGCCTATCATTGTGCCATGCACGCGGGAACTAATCCTAATCGTAAATTTATTTGGACGGGGACCAATGGGCCAACTGCTGCAGGTGTCGCGAGTGTAGTCAATGAGTTTGATAGTATTGGCTCATCAATGATCGGTTACGACTGGACCACGTATCCTGAACGATTACAGCAGGCTGGGATTAGTTGGAAGGTTTATCAAAATATGCCCGATAATTTTACGGATAATCCTTTGGCTGGATTTAAGCAATATCGTAAAGCCAATGAATTATCTGGTAAGCCGGTTAGCCATGCCAATATTTTGTCGCCTGAATATGATGAGCGTATTGATCAACGGCAATCTCTCTATAAGGGTATTGCCAATACGATGCCTAAGGACGGCGGTTTATTAGGAAAATTTAAACAAGATATCTTAGAGGGTAAATTGCCACAGGTGAGCTGGGTGGTCGCACCAGCAGCGTATAGTGAACATCCGGGACCATCAAGTCCTGTTCAAGGCGCGTGGTACATTCAAGAACTGTTAAACACTTTAACGGCAGATCCAGAGTTATGGAGTCAGACGGTTTTACTGGTCAATTTTGATGAAAATGATGGTTTCTTTGATCATGTACCATCGCCATCTGCACCATCAAGAGAAATCAATGAAGCAGGTGATATCGTTAAAGTTCATGGTAAAACCACGTTATCAGAACAAGAGATATCATATGAATATTTCAATCACCCACGTGTATCAGGTTCGACAGCACAGCCTGAATTAAAATTTAAAAATGGTAAGAATGAAAACTTCTGGCATGGTGTGTATGGTCCAGGAGTACGTGTTCCTATGTATATCATTTCACCATGGAGTCGTGGGGGATGGGTCAACTCTCAGGTATTTGATCATACCTCAATTATTCAATTTCTTGAGCAACGTTTTGGCGTGCAAGAGCCTAATATTAGCCCTTATCGTAGAGCGGTCTGTGGTGACCTTACGTCGGCGTTTGACTTTAAGACACCTAACTTTAATATTCTGCCAACACTCAATGGGCAAAGAACAAAACAAGAAGCTGACAATACGCGTCATTCGCAAGAGCAACTGAGCAAGGTTCCAGTCCCAGCAAATCAACAATTTCCTGTGCAAGAATCTGGAATACGTCATTCTCGAGCATTACCTTATTTATTACATACCAGCGCGCGCGTACAGGTTGCAACCCGAAACATACAATTGATTTTCGCAAATGGTGGAGAACAAGGTGCGGTTTTCCATGTCTATGACAAACTAGATTTAAATGCCATTCCTCGACGTTTTATGGTGGAGGCAGGCAAACAGCTTGAGGATGTTTGGGAGCTAGTAGATGATCAATATGATCTTTGGGTACTTGGACCAAACGGTTATCATCGAGCATTTAAAGGAAATCTTCACCATCAAATTGAAAGAAATCATTTGCCAGAAATTCGAATTTGCTATGAAGCTTGTCAACCTAAAATAATTTTAAAAATACGGCATGATGGTACTGAAGCCGTGGAGATGATGGTCAAGGACAATGCGTACTACAATCAAAAAATGTGGACTGTCAAAACTCAATCGAATGAGGCTGAACTTCATCTCGATTTAACGGAGTCTTGGGGATGGTATGATTTTAATGTTGTGATCGCCCAACAGCAGAGAGAGCAGGCTTATGAACGTCGATTTGCTGGACGTATTGAAACAGGGCAGCATACATGTACCGATCCTATGATGGGATTATTGCAACCTAAATCTTAAACACGAAGTAAAAAAAGCCGTGAATGTTCACGGCTTTTTTCACAATTGAAAAATTCAGGTATTAAGACAGTCGAAATGAATTAGAGATCCAACCTTTCGGAAGTTGAGGCATTATAAGCTCCTCAGGGCG
Source organism: Acinetobacter sp. 24-47-39 (assembly GCF_056783825.1). Classification (NCBI taxonomy): domain Bacteria; kingdom Pseudomonadati; phylum Pseudomonadota; class Gammaproteobacteria; order Moraxellales; family Moraxellaceae; genus Acinetobacter; species Acinetobacter sp. 24-47-39. The sequence goes on along the minus strand of NZ_JBWYIP010000012.1, from coordinate 84,032 downwards.
ATTTGGATCTTCATCCAGTTGCTTACCACCATAAATGACATCATTGATCTGTCCATTTTGATTTTGATAGGTTAACCAAGGATAGGTTTTACCAAACCCAACAGGATCTTGGGTGTAATCACAAACACCATCTGGAAAAACTTTTTGTAATCGAGCCCATTGCTCATCTGTAAAGTTAATATTGGGGTAAAGACGACGTGTGAGTGGTTGTAGTTTACATTTATTGGCGTAGGTACTAATTTGATCACCTGCTACCATTCGCGGTGTTTTATAGACGGGTACACGAAGATTATTGCAGAATCCAGATCTTCGAATCGTTCCTAATGTGATACATGAGTCGTTAAGATTTACTTTATTGCGAGTGAGTTTCTGTGGCAGAGGTAAATTGCTTGTATCATTTTTTACGCGATCTAACCATTGGTTCATATCATCGAAACTGATTTCTAAACATTTAAGATCGCCAATCATAATGGTATCACCTCCATACAGAAGCTGATTGTTATGATGTCCATGTGCTTTGTCTAAACGTGCTCTAATCGCGAATGCTCGGTAAGCATCATGGAAGATCGCTGGATCTGGACCACGACAATCAATAATCGCCACTTGATCTAAATTATTGGCAACATTGATTAAACCAGTTCGATAAGCATTTTTTAAACCTTGCTCCGTGGCATATAACCGTTCGGGAATTGGATTAATATCAATATCAACTCCACCGAGGCGTTCATTTAATAAAACAAATTTTTCAGCATTGATCACACCATCAAATAAGGTTTGAAGCCCGTATTGCACACCGACATTATCAATTGGTAGGTTAGCAAACCCAATATTGCGTTGATTTTCGACGGCACTCCAAATTTGTCTAAGCTGTTGTGTATTTGGATCAACTTCAGTTGGATTTCTGAGACCCAACAAATTTACAGCAGCCTCTTGAATTGAACAGCGTGTCCCATTCGGATTTGAGGTGGCATTGTACAGTTGTGTTTCTGATATTCCGCTACAAATTGTATTTGGTCGAGCAACATCGAATTGCGCAAGTTCACTGACATAACCATTAATCTCAGAAATATGACCTTGAATATGGTTAATTTGATGAGGGAGGAAAGAGCGGCCTTCTGCTGTTTTAAAATAATTGATCATAATATGATAATCAGCAAACTGAGACGCTGTACTCCATGCATCAGGGAAGGAGCACGTTACTAACAAACCTTGGTATACACCTGGATAAGCATTAGCTACCCATTGAGATGCGAGCGCGCCACCTGAACAGCCTTGTCCAATCGTGTAGTCTAAAGTGCCGTATTGTTCGATAAAACGTTCTTTGGCCATAATGATTGATTCAGCTTGAACCGCCAAATTACAGTTATGTCCACTGTTGGATAGCGCCGTAGACATGACGCCATAACCTTTGCCCAAAGCCTTGATGGTAATATCTGGCAAAATAGAACTTGATGTCGCAACCACGGTAGGCGCGGTTGCAGACTGATAATCATTTCCGCAACTTTGCCCATGGGTTACTAACAGCTTATTATTAAATTGGGGTTGTGGATTCAACGCAGTCCAAGGCTGATTAGGATTATACAATACAGCAAACCGATATTCATCACGATTTTGATAGCCGACTTCTTCTCGAATGATAAATGGCACTTCTACGCCTGTATCGGTCTTAATTTTGGAAATTAGACCCGCCGAAGGTGGTTTCTCAGGATTGTAGGTCTGTAAAGTTCCGACCAAATTCCGATAGTAGTAATTATATTGAACAGGTTTACGACAAAATAAATCAGTCGAGCCGTTGGTACAGGTCCATGGATTAATTTGAGGTCCAGATAAAAGAGGGCCTGTGGTACTGAAATTTTTTAAATATAAATTTTGAATTTCATTTGGTGTTTCAATTTTAAGTAGATTTTCCCCTAACCGTAATCCATCTAATAGCACTCTATTCTGAGCATTAGAAAAGCGAGATTTGATGTCCTGTCCATTTAAATGAATGCTTATATTTGAGTCATTAAAATTAATCGATGGGTCTAATTCGATCAATACATCATTATCTGTCACAAGATCGGGGCGAGTTGATAAAACAGTCACGAATTCTTTTTCAAGTTTATTCGTTGGATTGTCAGGATCAGTTGGATTGGTCGGAGTTGGCTGTGATCCATTACCACCGCCTGAATTCCCCCCAGATTCGCTGGAGCTTTTACAACCGACGAGTAAGCTGCTACTAATCGCGACGCTTAAAAGCGTATAGATCATTTGCGTTTTCATGTGATTTCCCTAATGTACAACATGGTGGATGCAATCGATCCGATGACTGCATTTCTTTTTATTTATTCACTGACATTCAGCATGGTCTATGTGTTGACACCCTCCTATTATTTAGACAATGCGAACTCATGGGTTTAATTGTATTTATTGGCTTCACTATGAATGAAAATTAGGCAGCATTCCATGACAGAAAATTGAATAATTGTAAAATTAAGGCAAATAAATAATTGAAATTTAATGATTTACTTTGCATTCTATAGGTTTAGTGTGATTTTGATTAAAAAATAATTTTAAAGCGTGGAAGGTATCAACTAGGACCATATAAATTCAAAATTTTTTGTATTTATGAAATAAAGTTAATGTAGCATCACAGTTTTAAGCAAATAAAAAAAGGAGCAAAGCCCCTTTTTTATTGAGAGATAGGATTGAATCAATTAAGCGTTAAAGCGCATAGATAAATCGATGGCTTTGACATCTTTAGTAAGTACACCCATTGAAATAAAGTCGACGCCTGAAGTAGCAACTTCACGTAAGTTGTCGATGGTAATATTACCTGATGCTTCTAATTTACAACGACCAGCCACATGCTTGACTGCATCAATCATTTGTTGTTGGCTGAAATTGTCCAACATAACGATATCCGCACCAGCATCTAAAGCTTGGTTTAACTCATCCCAAGTTTCAACTTCGACTTCCACAGGTTTACCTGGTGCAATGGCATGTGCTTTGTCGATTGCTTGCTGAATGCCACCTGCAGCCATAATATGGTTTTCTTTAATTAAAAAAGCATCGAATAAACCTAAGCGATGGTTTTGACCACCTCCTACACCCACCGCATATTTTTGCGCAATACGTAAGCCTGGTAATGTTTTACGTGTATCCAGTAGTTTGGTATTTAAACCTTCCAAATGTTTCACATATTCAGCCGTTTTTGTAGCAACAGCAGAAAGGGTTTGTACAAAATTAAGTGCTGGGCGTTCAACGGTTAACAGACTGCGTGCTGAGCCGGCAAGTTTTAAAAATGCCTCATTGGCTTGAACTTGATCGCCATCTTGCTTTAACCAAATCACATCAACGCTTGGATCATAGGCTTTAATTAAAGCATTCACCCACGGTTGACCTGCAAGAATCATCGTTTCGCGACTGATAATGGTTGCTGTTGCTTGTTCATCTTCAGGTGTCAGCAATGCGGTGATATCACGCTCACCAATATCTTCTTGCAATGCTTGTTGGATATTGATTTGAATTGATTGTTCAAGCAAAGATTGCGGTATGCTCATAAAATCCCTATTGTAGGCACCAGAAAAATGAGCAATATATTACCATTGCACCTCAAGTAATGGTGCTGTTTTTTTCGTCCAAGTCTTTTCAAAGATGAGCGTGGATGAATTGTCATAAGTTGCAAACACGGATTGAGATCACACATGTCGAATGTACCCAAGCTTCAAGTGGTAGATGGTGTATTACAAGGTGCAAGATTTATTGCTTCACCAAATTTTAATCAAAGACCAGACGATACTGACATTCAACTGGTGGTCATCCACAATATTAGCTTACCGCCCTCACAGTTTGGAGGAGGCTATATTGAGCAGTTTTTCCAAAATAAATTAGATTGGGATGCACATCCTTATTTTAAAACCATTGAAGGGATGCAGGTCTCAGCACATTTGTTGATTTTAAGGTCAGGCGAAATTTTACAGTTTGTTAATTTTAAAGACCGTGCTTGGCATGCAGGACGCTCTACGTACATGGCAAATCCAGAATGCAATGATTATTCGATTGGCATTGAACTCGAGGGTAGTGATGATCAAGATTTTACGGAACAACAATATCAAGCTTTAGTTGAGGTCGTGGCAACACTTCAACACGCTTATCCTAAAATTAAAAGTCATATCGCAGGGCATTCAGATATTGCACCTGGACGAAAGACCGATCCAGGACCGCATTTTCAATGGGCTTATTTTAGAGATCAATTAAATCAACGAAAAATATGATGCTTTGTCGAATGAAATAACAATTTAAAAGCGAAGTTTTATTACAATATCGTCAATCTTTTTAAGTGGTGAATATGATGGCGCTTTGGCGATCCACCTTTATTGTGAGTGCAATGACCATGTTGTCTCGTGTCATGGGGCTTATTCGAGACATGGTGCTGTTAAATGTGTTCGGGGCAGGTAAAGACTTCGATACTTTTGTTGTAGCGTTTCGTATTCCCAACTTTTTTAGGCGTCTTTTTGCCGAAGGTGCATTTTCCCAAGCATTTATTCCTGTTCTCACAGAATATAAAACCACCAAACTCCATGCTGAAGTTCAGATCCTAATTAGTCGGGTATTCGGATGTTTGCTTACCGTGATGACTGCATTAACTGTGCTGTGTATGATTGTTGCACCTGCGATATTGTATGTTTATGCGCCAGGATTTCATGCCGATGCAGCCAAATTTGATTTATCAGTCGACTTATTCCGTCTCACCATTCCCTACCTGATGTTTATGTCGCTGACGGCATTTGCCAGCAGTATCTTAAACAGCTATGGCTCATTTACCACACCCGCATTTGCGCCAGTGTTGTTGAATATTGCTATGATTGCAGGGGCTTTGTGGTTATCTCCACATATGGAAACACCCATTATGGCATTGGGTTGGGCAGTGGTGTTTGCTGGCATTTTGCAATTAGCCCTACAAATTCCGGAACTGTGGCGCAAAAAACTCCTGATCCCACCTAAAGTTGATTTTAAGCACGAAGGTGTCGAGCGTATTTTAAAATTAATGTTGCCTGCACTGTTTGGGGTTTCAGTCACACAAATTAATTTACTACTCAATACCATTTGGGCGTCTTTTATGCAAAATGGTTCTGTGTCATGGCTTTATACTGCAGAACGGATGACCGAATTGCCTTTGGGCTTAATTGGTGTAGCCATCGGAACGGTGATTCTGCCTGCACTCTCTGCGCGTAAAGCTGAACAGGATCAAACTAAATTTAAGGCCATGTTAGATTGGGCTGCACGTGTCATCGTATTTGCTGGTATCCCAGCCAGTATCGCTTTATTTATGTTGTCTACACCGATTATTCAAGCGCTGTTCCAACACGGTGCTTTTGATGCACGAGCGACAGAAATGACCGCTTTGGCATTACAATGTATGAGTGGTGGTGTCTTGGCATTTATGTTGATTAAAGTCTTTGCTCCTGGATTTTATGCGATTCAAGATACCAAAACCCCAGTACGTGTTGGCCTAATGGCAGTTGCAGCCAATGCCATCCTCAATGTAGTTTTTATTGGTATCTTCAAATGGATGGGCTGGGAAGAACTCCATATGGCATTGGCGTTGTCATCTACAGGTTCTGCTTTAGTCAATGCCGGGATGCTATATTTCTATTTACACAAACGTGAAATATTCCGATTTGGTCCGCATTGGAAAAAATTATTTTTCCAATTTATGGTCGGTAACGCCGTGATGATCGCAGCTTTATGGTATGGTCTAAGCTGGTATAATCCAGATGTAGCACCGTGGATGCGTGTATTTGAAGTGCTTGGTCTCTGTGTATTAGGTGTGGTTGCCTATGTAATGGGTTTATTTGCGACTGGCTTTAGACCAAGACAGTTAAAACACGGCTAATGCTTCAAACAGACTCTCAATAAAAACATAAAAAAACATCGCTTCCGCGATGTTTTTTATAAGTCATGTGAACATTAAGGCAAAACTTTTAAAAGTTCGACATCAAAGATTAAGGTGCTGTTCGGCTCTATCGCATCGCCTGAACCGATCTCACCATAGGCCAAATCAGCAGGAATAAAGAAGCGGTATTTAGCACCTTCCTTCATGAGTTGTAAGCCTTCAGTCCAACCCGGAATGACTTGACTCACTTGGAATTCCACCGCTTGATTACGTGCGATCGAACTATCGAATACCGTCCCATTGATCAAACGCCCTTCATAATGAACTTTCACTTTAGACGTCGCTTTAGGTGTTTTGCCTTGACCTTGCTGAATCACTTGATATTGCAGCCCTGTTGGTCGTGTGACAATACCTGCTTTTTTGGCATTCTCTTGTAAAAATTGCTGCCCAGATTTTAAATTTTCTGCAGCCAATTTTTGAAATTCGATCAGCTGTTTGGATTCACTCTGCTTTTTGTATTTGGTTAAAGCCTGCGCCATTTCTTGATCGGTTAAACTCGATTTTTGACCAGTTGAGCCTTGTTTCAATCCTTCAATAAAGGCATCCAAATTAATATCTTTTAATGTATCCGCATTAGTGCGTCCCATCACATAGCCATAGCTATATCCGAGCTGATCTTTCTCAGTACTTTTATTGCTAATGTTTGCCGCAAATGAGGCAGAGCTGAGGATCAGCAGACTGCTTAATATAGAGATTTTTTTCATCATTCAAATCCAAAAAAGGAGAGCTGAGGGCTCTCCTTTTGATTAACTTATTTGACTTCGATTAATTCAACATCAAAAATGAGCGTGCTGTTTGGTGGAATCGTACCAGGAACACCCTGTTCACCATAAGCCAGATTTGATGGAATATATAAGGTTGCTTTACCGCCTTCCTTCATCAATTGTAGGCCTTCGGTCCAACCAGGGATGACCTGATTCAACGGAAATTCAATCGGTTCACCACGTTCAACCGAGCTATCAAAGACTTTGCCATCAAGTAATTTACCGGTGTAATGCACTTTAACCACGGAGTTTGCAGCAGGTTGTTTGCCTGTACCTTCTTTGCTGACGAGATACTGCAAACCAGAAGCAGTTGTTTTAACATTCGGTTTTTTTGCATTTTCAGCAAGGAAGCTATTGCTTTGTGCATTGGCAGCTTTAGAGTCTTCGACTTTCTTTTCTTCTAATTCTTTTTGTAAAGCCACATAAGCAGTTTGTAGTTCTTCATCGGTATAGGCACGTTCTTTTTTAGCATGCGCTTCACGGACACCGACAATAAACGGATCAATGGCAACTTCAGGAGGAGTTTGGCTGGCAACTTCATAACCCAGTGCATAACTGATTTTATCAATCGGTTTTGCATCAGCAGTCATGCTAGAAACTGTCGCAGATGTCGGATGTTGACTTGCATAATAAACAGGGACGAGCGCAGCACCGCCTAAAACGACAGCAACAGCGATGGGTAAAGCTTTACTCATGAGATTTCCAATTTTTTTCAATTATATGTGCGACATTCTAAAATCGCGGAACCAAAACAGCATAGCGTCAATTCACTTTCAGCGATATAGAATTTCAATGAAATCAACAAAATTTCACAAATATACAGTGTTTGATCGGCATAAAAAAAGCCTGAATAGATCAGGCTTTTATTCAACAATAATTAATCATTGTCCTTTGAGGCTTTATACGCATACGCATAGTTATAACCATAGCCATAACCTGCCGCATTACGTTGAATGTCATTTAGAATAAAGCCATTCACTTTAACACCGGCTTGTTCGAAACGATTGACTGTGATTTCGAGTTCTTTCATTTGTGTCTTCGCATAGCGAGCAATGACCAAATTCACACCTGCATATTGCGAAATGATAATACCGTCAGTCACCGCAAGTACAGGTGGCGTGTCAATGATCACATGATCAAACTGTGTTGAAAGTTGTTCAAGCAACTGTTTGAATTTTTCAGAACTCAACATCTCAGATGGATTGCTCGGACTCTTACCACGAGTGATCACACTTAAACCAGCGACTTCAGTGTCTCGAATAATATTTTGTAGAGAGTGCTGATCTGTCATGTAATCAGTCAAACCTGGCTGTGTTTCAATATTGAAATATTTGTGTAGATAACCACGACGTAAGTCAGCATCAATAATCAAAACACGTTTGTCGGCTTGCGCTAATATTGTTGCTAAATTGGTTGAAATAAATGATTTACCCACTTCAGGTGCAGGACCAGAAATCATAATCACATTATTTCGAGCTGAACTCAGCGCAAAATGAATCGCCGTGCGCATACTGCGTAAACTCTCAATCGCAATATCATCGCTATTCTTAATGGCAAGAATTGGGATTTTCTTATGCTTTTTCAGCATCTTAATGCGGCTTTCTTGCACGGGAGAACGCGGTACTGTTGCATACACTGGCAGATCCAATTCATTTTCAATTTGACTTGAGTCTTTAATGCCTGAACGCATCATATTACGTAACAGCGCCAGAAGTGTCCCGAGAAAACCACCAAGGAAGATCGACAAAATTAAAATCTGTAATTTTTTAGGTTTAATAGGTTCAATTGGTTCTACAGCAGTATCAACAATACGAACATTGCCAATTTCCCCTGCTTTCGCAATGCGAAGTTGCTGGTACGAATTAAGCAATGCTGTATATAACTGTTGCTTGACTTCAACTTCACGGAATAACTGTAGATAGCGACGTTGCAAGTCAGGGAGTTGTTTTAATGTGCCATCCAATTCATTAATTTTTTTATTGATCGCGCCAAGTTGAGCGTTCATTTGTTGCATGATTGGATGTTCATTGGTGTATTTCGCACCCGCTTCAGCGACTTTTTGCTCAAGTTCTGCTTTTTGTGTTTCTAAGGCAACACTTTGCGTAAGATACAATTCAGATTCTTTGGTGACATCAACCGTATTAAAGCCTTGACGGAATTTGTTAAATTCACGTTCGGCGACATCCAGTTGTTGTTTTAGTTCTGGGAGTTGTTCATCCAAGAATTTCAATGTTTGCGCAGTTTCTGCAGAACGACGTTCTACATTTTGCTGACTATACGCATTTAAAATCGTATTCAGGACTTTTGTAATATGTTCTTTATCTTGACCTTGATAGTTTAGCCCTAGAACACCAGTCATTTTCCCTTTTTCAGCCACTGAATAGTTAGCCAAAAGTGATTTCATCGCAGCAGGCAAAGACTGTTTGGTGATGAGATACCGGTCATTCAATTGATCTTGTGTACGAATCTCAACTTTCCATACGCCATCACGGGTAGAGCTTTGATTGAGTTGGTTTACTGAACCTTTTAGCACCACTTCTTCGGTTTTTATATCCGTCAGGGTAAATTGTTTCTCAGTAAAATTAAGTGCCAATGCACGGTCACGAAATTTCTGAGGAACATGGAAATGGGGAATCGCAAAAGATTGTTCGTCATCGTTAAAAATCACAGATTGACGTGAATAATTGGTCGAATAGTCATGTGGTGCAAACAACCGATCGAAAAATGAGTTTTGAGTACCTTCAATTTTTAAATCAAGATTCAATTGATTGATTACTGAACCGAGGACTAATCGAGATTTCAAGATTTCAATTTCTGCTTGAGCGGGTTGTTTCTGCTCAATCATACTTGAGAGATCACCCAAAAGTGCAGCTGATGTACCTTTACTTTCTTCAACTTGGACCAAAGCATCAACAGAGTAGGTATCTGGTGTTGTACGCAAGTAGAGTAGGGCACAGACCAGACTCAAAATCACACACAAGGCAATCAGTTTCCATTGTGCGATTAATGAAAAAAATAATTCTTTTAAATCAATTGTATCTTCGGTATTCGCGGTTTGACTCATAATCTTTATTCAAAATATTAAAGGTGTTTTTTCCAATCAGCGATACAATCCTGAATCAACTGACAGGTGTCATTAAAGAATGCTTGATCGTGTTGGTAAGGATCCGCAATATTTTTTTCACGCCAGTGCCCCAAGCGAAAGGTTTTTCCTTTTGCGTATGGCCATGTTTGTTCGATATGCTTCTGTTGGTTCTGGCTCATGACAAGAATCAAATCCGCATTTTTGACCAATTCAGCATTCAGTTTACGCGCCACATGATCTTGCATATTTATACCGAAATTTTGCATACATTGTAATGCTTTATCATCTGCAGGATGACCAACTAAGCCTGAAATCCCAGCAGAGTGAATTTTTCGATCAGGGTACGCATCTTTTAGGAAATACTCTGCCATGGGGCTTCGACAGATATTTCCAATACAGACCACTAAGATATTTTTAAAATTCATCAATTCCCCAAACGATCTAAATTATATAAAGCATTGGAAAAAGGAATAACCTGGTTGACCACACGTTGCCAGCGCGTTAGACCCGTTGCATCGACATAAACAATATCATTACTTTGCATTTTAAACTGATTAGCGAGACCAAAATTAGCAATACTAGACAGATCCATATGGAAGATTTCAGTCATCGGAGAGTCAGCTTGACTGCGTACTACATAAATACGGCTGCTGCTCGCAGACAATGGATTTAGCCCTAAGCTCTCCCCAATCACATCACTTAAAGTCATGCCTTGATCACGCATTGGAAGAGATTGGTTTTTACCTGACTCACCCATCACATAGATTTTTTGATTTTCGCGTGAGTTCACGTAAATCGTATCATTGGCTTGAACCAAAAGATTGTGTAGCGAAAACCCTGCTTTCTCCAGCTCAATCGAATTTAAATTATAAGTTTGACCATTTCGAACCAGACTAATCGATGTATTTGCACCGAATTGTGTATTGACACCACCGGCTAAACCAAGCGCAGTATAGATACTGGTGGGTTGGTCATTCAGGGAATATTGACCACCTTTCATGACATTGCCTTGTACCGAATAGCGTTGACCTTGATAAGACAAAACTCGAGCAATAACATCTGGGGTTTTCAAATAACGTGCAAGTAATTGACGAAGTTCTTGATTGACTTGATCTAAACTTTTGCCAGCCGCTTTATACCGTCCAATAATTGGAAATTGAATATAGCCACGAGAGTCGATTTGATAGCCGTTAGATTTAATGGCTTCTTCATTATTAATGGTATTGGTGGGCGGTGTAATTTCTGGATATGCCCATAGATAAATGGATAATACGTCACCAGCACTGAGTAGATATTGTTTTTGATTTTGTAGAAACAAATGTCCCAAATCTTGGTGAACATTGACTTGTGCAGGTTGAACAGCAAAAAGGGACTCTTGAGTGAGTTTGATGACATTGACTTGCGTGCCTAAGTCGGTCTGAAAAACACCTTCTTCTGGCAAATCATAGGTTTGCAGACCTGAAGTCACAGCGCAACCTGTAAAACTTAAGCTGAGTGCTAATAATAAACTATAGCGGTAGTAACTCACTCGAATTCCTATCATTTTTTAATTAGTAGAATATTTAAAATAGATTCAAAAATCTAAGCTGATATTTGTTGAGCTATATTATAGGAATAAACCTATAACGCCTAGCGCCAATGTGAATATAAAACCGTTTTTTGTTGCTTGATTGTGATTAAGATCATGGAGTTATGTAATTATTTTTTTCAATTGTGATCATTTTACATCAATATTTAATTTGGGATCTGTTATATTAGGCGCCGTTAAATTGATATTAAATACTATAAGGTATAACGGATGCTTAATGTATCGAACTTAAAAATAGCAGTGATTGGTTTAGGTTATGTAGGCCTGCCATTAGCAGTAGAATTTGGGAAGAAAATACCTGTTGTAGGATTTGATATTCATCATAAACGCGTTGATGAGTTAAAAAGTGGTCAAGATCACACATTGGAAGTTTCACCACAACAATTATCGGAATCAAAACAATTAAGCTTTTCAGCGGATTTAGAAGATTTAAAACAATGTAACTTTTTTATTGTGACAGTCCCAACGCCGGTGGATGAAGCAAACCGTCCTGATTTAACTCCTCTAAAAAAAGCCAGTGCGAGTTTGGGGCAGGTGATTAAAAAGGGGGATATAGTTGTCTATGAATCTACTGTTTATCCAGGAGCTACAGAGGAAGTTTGTATTCCAGTATTAGAGCAAGTGTCTGGCTTGAAATTTAACCAAGACTTCTTTGCTGGTTATAGTCCTGAACGTATTAACCCAGGCGATAAAGTAAATACGCTGACTAAAATTAAAAAGATAACCAGTGGTAGTACACCTGAAGTAGCTGAATTTGTTGATCAAGTCTATTTGTCCATTATCACAGCAGGAACACACAAAGCATCAAGCATTAAAGTAGCTGAAGCAGCGAAAGTCATCGAGAATACACAACGTGATATTAATATTGCTTTAGTGAATGAGCTCTCCGTGATATTTGATCGATTAAATATTGATACTCTAGATGTATTAGAGGCAGCAGGAAGTAAGTGGAATTTCTTACCTTTCCGTCCAGGTCTAGTCGGTGGTCACTGTATTGGTGTTGATCCATATTATTTAACACACAAAGCGGAAGAGGTAGGTTATAACCCGCAGGTGATTTTAGCGGGTCGTCGTATTAATGACGATATGTCTCGTTATGTTGCTCACTCTACGATTAAACGCATGATTCAAAATGGCATTGATGTCACTACAGCAACTGTAGGTGTATTAGGTGTAACTTTTAAAGAAAATTGTCCCGATATTCGTAATAGTAAAATTGCAGATGTTATTAATGAATTTAAACAATGGAATGTTAACGTGGTTGTTTGTGATCCTTGGGCGGATGCAGAAGAAGTTAAGCATGAATACGGTATTGAATTAGGTGTCGTTAACTCTGAAAATCAGGTGGATAGTTTGGTTGTCGCTGTGGGACACAATGAGTTTCGTCATATGACGGCTACTCAACTACGCGAATTTGTCCGTGGAGATAAGCCCGTTTTGGCAGATGTGAAAAGCTTATTTGATCGCGAGCAATTAACTGCTGAAGGCTTTACAGTATTCCGTCTCTAATATTATTTAGATGTTTGAAAGAAGTTTATAGAATGAAGAAATTTGCCCTTATAGGTGCGGCAGGATACATCGCACCACGTCACTTAAAAGCAATTAAAGAAACAGGTAACACTTTGGCTGTTGCAATGGACGTAAATGATTCAGTAGGGATTATGGATAGTCATTTCCCTGAAGCTGAATTCTTTACTGAGTTTGAAGAGTTTGAAGCTTATGTAGAGGATCAAAAGCTCAAAGGTGAAAAACTGGATTATGTTGCGATTTGTTCACCGAACTATTTACATGCGCCCCATATGAAGTATGCCTTAAAAAACGGCATCGATGTAATTTGTGAAAAACCATTGGTTCTTAATTCAGAAGATCTTAATTTATTGTCTGAATATGAAAAACAATATGGTGCTAAAGTAAATTCAATCCTTCAGTTACGTTTACACCCATCCATTATTGCTTTACGCGATAAAGTACAAGCTGCGCCAGCAGATAAAGTATTTGATGTTGATTTAACTTATCTGACTTCACGTGGTAAATGGTACTTAAAATCCTGGAAAGGTGTTGATAATAAATCAGGTGGTGTAGCAACCAATATTGGCGTGCATTTCTATGACATGCTGCATTTTATCTTTGGTAAAATTGTAAAAAATGAAGTTCATTACCGTGATGAAAAAACTGCATCAGGTTATTTAGAATATGAAAGAGCACGTGTTCGTTGGTTCTTGTCTATCGATGCAAATAATTTGCCGTCGAATGCTGTAAAAGGTGAAAAGCTAACTTACCGTAGTATTACGATTGAAAATGAAGAACTCGAGTTTTCAGGTGGCTTTACAGATTTACATACTCAGAGTTATCAACGTATTTTGGAAGGCAAGGGCTACGGTGTGGAAGAAAACCGTGCGGCAATTGAAACAGTGGAAGTCATTCGTGTTGCTCCTATTGTGGAAAATCCTGCGAATCCGCATCCATTATTAGCAAAAGTAAAATAATTCAGGGAATGATTATGAGTTTTTATCAACATGAAACAGCGATTGTTGATGAGGGTGCGCAAATAGGAAGCGATTCGCGAGTTTGGCATTTTGTTCACGTATGTGGCGGTGCTAAAATCGGTCAAGGCGTATCTTTAGGACAAAACGTATTCGTTGGCAATAAAGTCGTGATTGGCGACCATTGTAAAGTTCAAAATAATGTTTCGGTATACGATAACGTGACTTTGGAAGAAGGCGTTTTTTGTGGACCAAGTATGGTGTTTACCAATGTTTATAACCCACGCTCTTTAATTGAACGTAAAGACCAATATCGAAATACATTAGTTAAAAAAGGTGCAACACTAGGTGCAAACTGTACGATTGTTTGTGGTGTAACAATTGGTGAGTACTCGTTTGTTGGTGCTGGTGCGGTCATTAATAAAGACGTACCGGCATATGCATTGATGGTAGGTGTTCCAGCAAAACAAATTGGTTGGATGAGTGAGTTTGGTGAACAATTGGATTTACCTTTAACGGGCAATGCAGAATCTGTGTGTGCACATACAGGTGCGATATACCGTTTGTCTGGTTGCACTGTAACTAAAGAACAGGCATAAAATGATTGAATTTATTGATTTAAAAGCTCAGCAAGCTCGTTTAAAAGATAAGATTGAAGCGGGTATTCAAAATGTTTTAACCCATGGTCAATATATTCTTGGACCAGAGGTTGCAGCGTTAGAAGAAAAACTTGCTGCTTATGTAGGTGCAAAATACTGTATTACATGTGCAAATGGAACCGATGCCTTGCAAATTGCCCAAATGGCGTTTGGTATCGGTCCAGGTGATGAAGTGATTACGCCCGGTTTTACCTATATTGCAACCGCTGAAACAGTTGCAATATTGGGTGCGACTCCCGTATATGTCGATGTCAATCCAAATACATATAATTTGGATGTTGAACAATTAGAGGCAGCGATTACACCACGTACTAAGGCGATTATTCCTGTTAGTCTATATGGTCAATGCGCTGATTTTGATGCAATCAATGTAATTGCTGCGAAATATAATATTCCTGTTATTGAAGATGCTGCGCAAAGCTTTGGTGCAACCTATAAAGGTCGTAAAAGTTGTAACTTAACTACTGTGGCTTGTACAAGTTTCTTCCCAAGTAAGCCTTTAGGTTGCTATGGGGATGGTGGTGCGATCTTTACTAATGATGATGAGCTCGCAAAAGTGATTCGTCAAATTGCACGTCATGGTCAAGACCGTCGTTATCATCACATTCGTGTTGGAGTGAATAGCCGTTTAGATACTTTGCAAGCTGCGATTCTATTACCAAAATTAGAGATTTTGGATGAGGAAAGACAAGCTCGTCAATTTATTGCTGAAACATATAATATGTTGTTTAATGAAGCAGGTATTGAAACTACGCCATTTATTGAGTCATATAATCAAAGTGCTTGGGCACAATATACCATTCAAGTTGAAAACCGTGATGCTGTACAAGAGAAGTTGAAAGAGTTGGGTATCCCCACAGCAGTACATTATCCAATTCCATTGAATAAACAGCCTGCTGTTGCCAACAGAGATGTTTATTTACCAGTTGGAGATGTACTTTCTGAAAAAGTCATTAGTTTACCTATGAATCCCCAAGCAATTCAAATTATAAAAAGTAGTGATGTGCTACAATATTTGGCTAAATCGAAGCATTTATGATTAGGAAAATTGGTTTTTCATTAATAATTCAAACGTTCGGAACCTTAAGCTCTTTGTTTTTGGTATGGTTAATTACCAATAAACATGGTATTGAGCTACAAGGTCAGTTCGTTTTAATTAAATCATGGATTGACTTAGCTGTTGTGGCAGCCTGTTTTGGTTTGCCTCAAAGTTTTATTTATGGTGTTAATCAACTAAATATTTCATTAGAACAACTGGAAAAATTTACATTAAGATATATATTTTTTATTTGCTTTATTTGCTTTATAGCAACTTATACTTGGTTTGAGTATATTCAAAAACAGGAATTTTTAAACATTTGGAGTTATTTTTTTATAGCTGTTAGTGTTTCATGCCTAACTGGCTATAATTTGATGAGGGGGTTATTTTTAACCATTAATGATGGTAATAAGTTTGCATATGTAACTATTGCACCAGCAATAACATTATTTTTGATTTTTGTAATATATTCTTTTTTTTACCGAGATAATATTAATTTCCCTTTAATATATATATTTTCCACACTATTAGCATTTGTTTTTGTAGCAATTAATTTGAAGAAAAATGAAAAAAAAACAGATTCTTTAATTTTTAGGAGGATTCCATGGTCTAAGTTGGTGGATAATGGATTCAGTGTTTTTATTCAATCGTTGGCTAGTACATTACTTCCTTTGGGAATATATTGGTTGATGAGTACATATGGTTTTAGTAAAGGAGAAGTAGGTTTATTTAGTATAGCTTTATATATATATATATTATTTACCTTGCCATTAAATATGGTTGCTCCTCTGTTTTTTAATAAGTGGTCAAGAGTCAGCGATATTGATTTGATTAAAAAAGAATTATTTAAATTTTTTAAGATAAGTTTTTTTCTAATTCCTGTTGTATTAGTATGTTATTGGTTTTTACCTAAAATACTACCTGCTATATTTGGTGATCAGATTGGTGGGGTTATAATGCCTACTAAAATACTTCTTTCTGCAATCATTGCTTTGTATTTAAATAACTTATTGACTTGTTTTTTAATGTCGCAAGGTTACTTTAGAAGTATATCAATAATTTATGTGCTTAAAACATTATCTTGTTTGTGTATTGTTGGCTTGTTAATGTTTTTTGAATACAAAACATTAAATTCTATAGCATTTTCATTAGTTGTAGTCGAGTACATAATATTATTGATATTTTGTTTTATTTCGTGGAGAAAGTGTGCGACTATTCAATAATATTTTTTTGTTATTTTCTTTAAAATTACTTTATATTTGTGGTTTTATTAAAGCTTCATGTCTAGGGGTGAAATTAGGTAAAGGTGCAAAGATACATCCTAAAGCGGAATTAAGAGGTGTCAAATTTATTGGTAATGCTCAAATTGCAAGTAGTGTACATATGGGTAAAGGAAGTTATATAAACTCTGGAATTATATCTAATGCACTAGTAGGTAAATATGTGTCTATTGCATACAATGTGCTAATAGGGCCAACGGAGCATAATATAAATTTACCTTCTATGTCTCCGTATTCACCTAAGTTAAAGGAATTATCTTTATCATCAGATTTGCCTGTTAGAAAGGTTATTATTGAAGATGAAGTCTGGATAGGTGCAAATACTGTTATATTACAAGGAGTGACTATAGGATATGGAGCGGTCATTGCAGCTGGGGCTGTAGTGACAAAAAATGTTCCTTCGATGGAGATTTGGGGGGGAGTTCCAGCTAGAAAAATTAAAAATAGAGTAATTGATCTAACTGAATAGTCCTTAATATTTAGCATTCTCTGTATCTCTCTATAAGTTAAAATTAATATGATAGCATTTACATATTTTATTTTTTTAATATCTATTTTAAGTATATTTTTGATAGATAAATTAATAGTCAATAGAAAATGGCATGATCCTTTATATGTTTTTCTATTGTTGATAGTTTTGTATGTATCACCACTTACATTGCGGTATATATATGATTTACCTATTGAAGGTAATGTGACTCAATATTTTTACGATTTGAAAAATATTTATCCATATTCATTAATAGTTACGACAATTTGTGTTGTGCTTTTTTATAGTTCTTATAGATTAACTTCATCTAGCATACTTGCCAATATAATTAAAAAAAAGACAAATTCAATTGAGAACAAGGTTCTTAATTTTTCATTTTCAGGTTATTTTTTGCTCTCGTTAGGCATGATTTTATTTTTTGTATTATCTATTCCTTACGGAGGGCCTTTGAGTGTTCTTTTGCTGGGATATGGTGTAACTGAGATATTTTCTGTAAACCCTTTGTTAGCTTCTTCTCTTTCTATAATTAGCACATCTTCTATAATGTTTCTTTGTGCTTATGTTAAAAGCAAGCAAAAAAAAGATCTTATTATTTCTATTTTTATCATTGTAAGTACTATTTTGGTACAAATTATATTAGCACGTCGCTCAGAAATTGCGGTGTGGGCTTTAACTTATATAATTTTTTACTCGGTTTTGATTAGACATATTTCTTTAAAAAAAGTATTACCAATAATATTATTAGGATTTATTTTTTTAAATATTTTGGGTTTCGCAAGACAGGCGAATTATGAGTCTATTGAAACGTTTACATCTAGTTTTAGTCAGCAATATGATAATTTAGAAAATGATAAATCAGGTATGTTTTATACTTTGACGACTGGGCAGTTTGTCATACCATACGAGACAGTACCTATGCTTATGGAGAAATTACCATATTCAGAAATGAAATATGGTATGACTTTATTTGATATATTTTTGCAATGGGTGCCTAGAGCAATATGGAGTGACAAGGGTTATGGTAATGGGGTGTGGTATTATCGTACATATTATGATCCAAGTGCATTACCTAACGAAGGAAGACAATTCTTTTTCTTGGCTGAGGGCTATCTTAATTTCGGTTTGGCTGGAATTTTTCTTTGGTCAATTTTATGGGGGTGGTTTTGGAAAAACATTAGTCTATTTATAAGATTTCAAGCTCATGTTTCTATATTTGGAGCTTATTTGTATGGGTCTTATACAGCTAGTATGATTACTTTAATTGCTAGTGACTCCGTTGGAATTTTTGTAGCATTTTTTAAAACTAAACTTATATGGTTTTTTATAGGCTATTGTATTGCATATTTTGGAAGGAAAAAACATGGTTAAAAAAATATTATTTTTAACTTCTTCATACCCGTTTGGTAAAGGAGAAAGTTTTATTAATCCTGAGTTAAATAGTTTTTCAAAATATGCAAAAGTAATTGTTATCCCAACTTATCCTAGAGGGGAGCTGAAAATAGATAAATTATTGGCTAATAATTTAGAGTATTGGAGTTTACAATTATTGAGCTTTAGATATATATTACCATTTGTTTTTTTTCTTATTTCAAATCCTCACGTTTTTTTTAAACTCATATTTAGTTGTATAGATAAGTCTGTATTTAAAACATTAAGAAATTTTTTATTAATTCCAAAGTCCATATATATATATTATCAAATTAGAAAAAAAAATATTGATTTTATATATGCTCATTGGTTGTCAGCACCGACTCAGCTTGCCCTTCTATTACACTTAATGACTAATATTCCTTTTGGTGCAACAGGCCATCGTTGGGATCTTATAGATGCAAACAATTTTGATGTGAAATTTAAGTATGCGGATTTTATCAGGCTAATTTCACGTAAGTCTACAGATTTTATTAACAAAGATATTGTGGAAAAGTATAACAGAAAAATAAAAAATATATATTTAGGATTATCTCTACCTATTTTTTGCGAAAGAAAAATAGATTATAGTGATAACGTAAGAATATTGTGTATTGGTAACCTTATTCCAGTAAAAGGCCATAAATATTTAATTGAAACAATTAGTATTTTACATAAAAAAGGATATAAAGTTTATTTGGACTTAATAGGTTCAGGTGATTTAGAAGAGCAATTAAAAAATCAAATAATATCTTTGCAACTTCAAAGTTATATTAATTTATTAGGAGGTTTACCTTACTCTGAAGTTCAAAATAAATTAAAGATAGAGGGGTATAATCTCTACTGTCAACCTAGTGTTGATTTGGGTAATGGTTGTCATGAAGGCATACCTGTTTCATTAATGGAGGCTATGAGCTTTGGTATTCCTTGTATCGCCACTGATACAGGTTCGATATCTGAATTAATCCAAAATGATGAAACAGGTTTGTTGGTTGAAGATAAAAATTCTATTGCGTTAGCAGATGCAATACTAAGGTTGTTAATGGATCCTAAACTTACAGATACTATTATTGTTAATGCTTTTAAAAAATTATCAACTGATTTTAATCAGGAGCTTAGTAATCAAAAATTATCTAGTTTGATGAATTTGTAATTAAATTATGTTGTTATAATTCTCATTTCCATAGTTAGTAATTTTTTTATCATTTTAAATTATATAGTTGAGATAATTTTTAAAAAGGCATTTGAAAATATGATTCAGAAAAGTACTTTTTGGATAATTAACCAATACGCTTCCACTCCTGGAACAGGAATGGGGGGGCGTCATTATTATTTAGCAGAAGAGCTAGCTAAACAAGGCCATCAAGTTTTTTTAATTGCGAGTAGTTCTAGCCATTTACTTCGTAAACCACCATTGTTTCAAGATGATTTTAAAATTGAAAAAATTTCTGAAAATATGCAGTTTGTTTGGGTTAAATTGCCTGAATATACTGAGGCACATAGCAAACAACGTGTTTTTAATTGGTTTATTTTTTCAAATAAAATTAGACAGCTTCGAACGGTTATTCAAGACAAACCTGATTTAATTTTATTTTCATCACCTTCACCTATAGGGTATCTTGGTTCAAAATGGCTCGCCAATTTTTATAAATCAAAATATTGTTTTGAAGTAAGGGATATTTGGCCTTTAACATTGTTAGAATTAGGTGGATATTCAAAAAAACATCCTTTCATTCGTTTGATGCAATGGATTGAAGATCGTGCATATCAAAAATCCGATTTTGTAATTTCTAATTTATTTAATGCTGTTGAACATATGCAGTGCAGAGGAATGGAGAAGGGGAAATTTCATTGGATTCCGAACGGATTCTCACTAGATGAAGTAGCCAATCCAGAGCCTTTAGATGTTGAAATTAAAGCATTATTACCTAATGATAAATTTATTGTTGGTTATACTGGGACGATTGGTGTTGCAAATGCAATTGATACTCTAATAGATGCTGCGGTTTTTAGTCGCTACGATGAAAATATTCATTATGTTTTAGTTGGTGGTGGGAAAGAGAAACAAAACATGCAAGAAAGAGTGTCGAGTTTAGGCTTAACCAATATCACGTTTATTGATCCTATCCCTAAAAAACAAATTCAATCAATGTTGGCTCTTTTTGATGCATGTTATATTGGTTGGCATAAAAATTCACTTTATCGTTTTGGTATAGCACCAAATAAATTGCCTGAATATCTATATTCTGGGCGTCCAATTATTCATGCTTTTTCTGGTAAAGGTGATCCAGTGATGTTGGCTAAAGCAGGTCTAACGGTTGAGGCTGAAAATCCACAAGCAATTTTTTCATCTATATGCTTCATTAAAAATATGACTCAAGTTGAAAGAGATCAAATGGGGATGAATGGTCATCGTTATGCAACTGAAAATTTACAATATAAAAAATTATCTAGCAAAATTTTAGAATTAATTAAATAGTGTAAGCAGAGAAAATATGAGAGTTTTAGTAACAGGTGCCTCTGGTTTTGTAGGGCAAACATTAATACAAGAACTACATCAGAATAGAAGCTTAGAGTTAATCGTCTTATCAAGAAAAGCGGTAAAGACACTACCTAGTGATGTCCGTCAATTAATTGGTGATGATATTTTTTCAATACAGTGGTCTGAAGATATTGATGTTATTATACATTTAGCAGGTCGTGCGCATATTTTAAATGAAAAAGTGACAGATCCATTGAGCGAATTTCGTAAGGTGAATGTAGAAGGTACTTTGCAATTAGCACGTCAGGCTTTAGATAAAAAAGTAAAACGCTTCATATTTATGAGTTCAATTGGTGTGAATGGTTCTGTGACGCTGCAGGAACCATTTACAGAAGATGCTTTACCACAACCTCATGCAGATTATGCGGTTTCTAAACTAGAAGCTGATCAAGAACTTAAAAAGCTATTTGCTGGTACAGATACAGAGCTCGTTATTATTCGCCCACCTTTAGTTTATGCTGCTGATGCACCAGGTAACTTTGCCCGGTTACTCAAATTGGTTACAAGCAATTTACCTTTACCTTTTGCTGGCACAAAAAATAAACGCAGCTTTATCGCGCTTGAAAATTTGGTAGACTTTATTCCAATCTGTATTGAACATCCGAATGCAGCCAATCAAACATTTCTAGTAGCAGATCAAACACGTATTTCAACACGTGAACTAGTCCAATACTTAAAGCAAGGCATGGGGAAACCCGCACGTTTTATTTATATTCCGCAACCACTTATGAAACTAGGCGCAGCATGTGTTGGGAAATCCAAACTCTACGAGCAGTTATTTGAATCACTAGAGGTCGATACTGCAAAAGCTCAGAAGTTGTTAGGATGGAAAGCCCCTCTGACTACCCAACAAGCCATGCTACAAGCTGGCCGAAACTACTTAAAAATGAAAGAGTAATTAACGTATGTCAATTTTTGCATTGATGATGGTATTTTTTGTACTGACATTATTATTCACAGGTTATATGCGTCATTATGCTCTTAAGAAAAATATTATAGATAATCCTAATGAACGTAGCTCCCACAGTGTACCCACGCCGCGCGGTGGTGGGGTTGCGGTGGTATGTAGTTATTTACTGGCACTCGTAGTGTTAATTTATAGCCAACAAGTGACAGTACATTTGGGCTTAACCCTGATGGCTGCAGGGTTTGTTATCGCTTTACTGGGCTTTCTCGATGACCATGGGCATATCAACTCCATGCTACGTTTAGCAATCCATTTTTTAGTCGCAATTGGTGTTGTGATCAGCTTAGGTGGCTTTGCTGAAGTGACTGTTTTTAATGGTCTAGAACTTGGCTTTATCGCCAATATTATTGCGGTATTATTTTTGGTGTGGTTGCTCAATCTATATAACTTTATGGATGGTATTAATGGTATTGCGAGTATTGAAGCAATCTCAACCACATTAAGTATGGCAATTATATACTATGTTCTTAGCCCATCTTTAAATACTGATATTCTTTTATTACTCGCAGTATCTGTATTTGGCTTTTTATTATGGAATTTTCCCAAAGCTAAGATTTTTATGGGGGATGCATGTAGCGGCTTTTTAGGGCTAACTTTGGGTATTTTGGCCCTTATTGCTTTAAAAGAAAATATAGCTCTGTTTTGTGCATGGATTATTTGCCTGGGTGTTTTTATTGTAGATGCAACATATACACTTGTTAAACGTGTATTGAGTGGCTACAAAATGTATGATGCACATCGAAGTCATGGCTATCAAATTTTATCACGCAAATGGGGAAGTCATACGCCAGTGACCATAAGTGTTGTGTTTATTAATATCTTATGGCTATTCCCAATCGCTTACTTCACAGTTCAAGAATATTTTGTTATGCCTGAACTGGGTGTTTTAATTGCTTATTTACCTTTGGTACTCATAGCAGTTTTCCTAAAAGCAGGGAATCCTAATGCCTGAGCAAAATACAACTTTACCTGAATTACTCATTCTAGGTGCTGGTGGTTATGGTCAAGTATTGGCTGAAGTCGCACAATTGTTAAATCAGTGGTCTAATATCTATTTTGTGGATGATCAATGGCCGAACAAGAGGGTAATCAATGGAATTAAAATTGTTTCGAATATTGTGGGTTTAAAAGAATGGATTGAAAATAAGTATGTTGAGGGCATTGCTGCTGTAGGAAATAATGAAATTAGACGTCAATGGCATGAAATTCTTATAGCGCACGATATACCTTTGGCTACTATCATACATCCAAGCGCAATTATCAGCCCGAGTGTAAAAATTGGAAAGGGAGTTTCAATTATGGCGGGTTGTATATTAAGCTCCAATGTGATTATTAAAAATGGTGTCTTATTAAATTTAGGTGTACTTCTCGACCATGATGTTGTGGTCAGTGAATATGCACATTTAAGTGTTGGCGTTAAATGCGCTGGGGGAGAATTAATTGAAGAGAATGCGATTTTGAAGTAATACATTCATATATTCAAATCATTCATCAATTAATGCATGACGATCAATATGAAAGAAGGTTTATGTGAAAAATTTAATTATAAGCTTGGCAGCGAGTTCTAGAGCATTAAAACAAATATTTTTAGTGGCTTTAGATTTGTTTATTTTTCCTATTCTGATTTGGCTGTGTTACGCCATTCGCCAGTTTGATTTAGGCGTAGAAGTTGTGCCGAATCTGGCTTTTGGATCTCTTTGGGTATCTTTAATTGCAGTCAGTGCGTTAGGCTTAGCACGAATCTATAGTTTTATCGTAAGAGCCTTTAACGAAGCCTTCATTTTTCAGTTGGGTTTAGCGACAACACTCACTGTTTTAGCACTATACGCTTTAGCTTATTTTACTCATGCATTTATTCCGACCTCAATTCCGTTGATGTTTGGATTTATGATGTTTGCATGGATTTGGCTCAGTCGAGGGATCATTAGAGCCCTGGTCAAATATGTATTACATGCTGATATTCCACGAAAAAGAATTGCGATTTATGGGGCTGGTTTTGCGGGTCAACAAGTCGCAGCTATGCTGAACAATTCTGATGAGCATTTACCTGTGCTTTTTTTAGATGATGATGTCACACTTGCCGCAAAAAATATTGGTGGATTAAAAGTCTATCATGCAGCGGATGCACAAAAAGTGCTGAATAAGCATCAAGTGAATGAAATTTTGATTGCTTTGCCTTCGGTGGGTCGTCAACGTAAAACAGAAATTATAAAAAATTTAGAACCCGCACATTTAAAAATTACTGAAATTCCAGGACTTACAAAGCTTGTTGATGGTGAAATACGACTGTCTGATATTCAAGAAGTCGATATTATTGACTTGCTCGGTCGTGATCCTGTACCTCCTGTGAGCCATTTGCTCTCAAAAAATATCACCAGCAAAATTGTGATGGTTACTGGTGCGGGTGGATCGATTGGGTCTGAGCTATGTCGTCAAATTATCAAGAACCAACCTAAGCTGTTGGTGTTATACGAACTGACAGAGTTTGCGCTGTATAGCATCGATAAAGAATTACGTCAAAAAACAGAGTTAACCATTATTCCGATTCTCGGTACGGTTCTAGATCAACAAAAACTCGAGCGTGTCATCGCACAATATCAAGTACAAACTGTTTATCATGCAGCAGCTTACAAACATGTCCCTTTGGTGGAATGTAACCCGATTGCAGGTGTAAAAAATAATGCAGTCGGTACGGCCTTTAGTTTAAATGCCGCTGTACGAAATCAAGTGGAAACATTTGTCCTAATTTCAACGGATAAAGCGGTTCGTCCTACCAATGTCATGGGGGCTACTAAGCGTATGGCGGAGCTCTATTGTCAAGCGATGGCAGAGGCTCAAGATCATACTCAGGTGAGTATTGTGCGTTTTGGAAACGTGCTCGGCTCATCGGGTTCAGTGGTTCCGCTTTTCAAGCAACAGATTGCGAAGGGTGGTCCAATTACAGTGACCCATCCTGACGTCACGCGATACTTTATGACCATTCCAGAAGCTTCTCAGTTGGTGATTCAAGCCGGTGCTTTAGGTGAGGGTGGAGACGTATTCTTGTTGGATATGGGAGAGCCAGTCCGTATTCAAGATTTGGCGCGACAAATGATTTCACTCAGTGGATTAACGGTTCGTGAAGAAGGATCACAAACAGGTGATATTGCGATTCAGTATTCAGGTTTACGTCCGGGTGAAAAGTTATATGAGGAATTGCTAATCGATCAAGAGGATACATTGATTACCGAGCATAGTCGGATTCTAAGATCGTTTGAAAAATCGTATCCTTTAGACGAAATTTTACCCGTATTTGACCGTTTCTATGATTTAACCGCAACACATGAAGATGTTGATTGGGTGTTAACTCAACTAGAATACTATGTAGATGGATATCAACGCGGTGCCGAAATTCGCGTTAACTAAAATAATTGCAAATTGACATTTGCAATTATCAAAATTTTGAAGAGTTGTATTATGTCAATTAAGAAAGCAGTTTTGCCTGTAGCAGGTCTTGGGACACGTTTTTTACCTGCGAGCAAATCGATTCCTAAAGAAATGGTCACTGTGGTTGATCGTCCTGCGATTGAATATGTGGTCAAAGAAGCGATTGCTGCGGGCATTGAACAAATTATTTTAGTCACACACGCTTCAAAAGCATCGATTGAAAATTATTTTGATCGTAGTTTTGAGCTGGAAACCACCTTAGAACAAAAAAAGAAATTTGATTTACTCAAAGAAATTACCGAAATTTTGCCCGCGCATGTGAGCGTGATCAGTGTGCGTCAGCCACAACCCTTAGGTTTAGGGCATGCCGTACTCTGTGCAAAAGATGTGGTAGGTGATGATGATTTTGCCGTACTTCTGCCTGATGTTTTAGTCAAAGATTCGTCAGCGACTAATGACTTGAGCCTAATGATCCAGCGATATAATGAATCACAAGCATCACAAATTATGGTTGAAGCTGTCCCTGACCAGATGGTCGATCAATATGGGATTGTGGATGTGGCTGAGTCACCGCTTGAGGGACAAAGTATCCAAATGCAAGGGATTGTAGAAAAACCTGCAGTGGGTACAGCACCATCGAACTTATCTGTGGTAGGCCGTTATATTTTGCCTGCAAAAATCATGCAATTGCTTGAGCAAACACCAAAAGGGGCGGGCAATGAAATCCAACTCACCGATGCAATCGCGATGCTTCAACAAACAGACGTGGTAGAAGCCTATCGTATGAAAGGTCAAACCTTTGACTGTGGAAGTAAGCTGGGTTATTTAAAAGCGGTATTGCATTACGGTATGGATCACCCAAGTTTAGGCGAAGCTTTTAAAGTCATGATTAAAGATTTAAAAATTTAAAACGAGCATCGCTATGAATATTGCAGTATTTGGTCAAACCTTGTATGCAGGGGTGATGGCAGCATTGTTGGCTGAATACGGCCATCAAGTCTTCTGGTGTGAGCTTTTAAAAAAACCAGCATCTGAACAGGTGTATGCTCAAGATCAATCTGTACAACAGCTGCTTGAGAAATTACATCAGACTGGTGCAATAAAATACTGCACATTTGCAGCGATTCCCCTTGATGTGGATGCCTATTTTTTTAGTTTTAATCCGACCGAGCAATTGCAAGGCATTGAAATACTCAAAGCCCTCAAACAACGCACAATCAGTCATCCTAAATTAATGATTAATGCATCCACATTAGGTTTACATGGAACCCAAAAGTTTGCTGAACTATTGCCTGAAGATGATTGGGTTTATGTACCAGATGTGATCCAAGAGGGTAATGCATTACGTAGCCTGACGCAAACCTCACAACTGGTCGTTGGTTGTGAGAGTGAGCGTGCTAAGCGTGTATTACAAGAGTTATTACGACCGCTTTTTCCACGTGAGCAACAATATTTATTTATGCCGGTTTTAGATGCGGAATTTACCAAGTTAAGCGTATCTGGCATGCTGGCGACCAGAATCAGTTATATCAATGATTTAGCTGTTGTGGCTGAGAAATTGGGGATTGATATTGAGCATGTGCGCCAAGGCTTAGCGGCAGATAGTCGCATTGGTCCTTCTTATTTATATCCAGGTGCAGGGTTTGGTGGGGAAAATTTCTCGCATGATGTACAAACCTTGGCGAGTACTGTTTCTGGTAGTGGGGCTAAGAGTCAGCTCTTAGCACAAGTCTGGGAGATTAACGAACAACAAAAGGAAATCCTCTTTCGAAAATTATGGAATCATTTTCAGGGGGATCTGAAAGACAAAGTCGTGACGATTTGGGGGGCTTCTTTTAAAGAAAATACGGCTCGTATTCAACAATCCCCGATTCATGCCATGTTAAAAGCTTTATGGGCACAAGGGGTGATCGTGAAACTTCATGATCCACAAGCCTTGAGTGAAATTGAAAAGGTATATGGTCAGCGCGATGATTTAATTTATTGCCAAGATCAATATGAAGCAGTAGATGATGCGCATGCGCTTTGTATCCTCACAGCGTGGAAACAGTATTGGTGTCCAAACTATCAAATCCTTAAGAAAATCATGCAACATGCTTTAATTTTAGATGGTCGTAATATTTTAAATCCCGAATATGTGAAGTCGCAGGGCTTTGCTTATAAAGGAGTAGGGCGTTAATGGAACAGCCAAATCAGGAATGTAATTCAGTCGCTGTTGAACAAGCGCTTTCTAATCTCGAGCTTTTAAAAAAACAAATTGCACGTCAACATTTACGTGATTTTTTTCAGCAAGATTCTAATCGCTTTCAAAATTGTGCGATTCATTTCGAGCCACTCATTTTTGATTATAGTAAGCAGCGTGTTGATCGATCTGTGCTGGATGCCTTGGTCAATCTAGCTCAAAGCTGTGACTTATCGGGTTGGATTAAGCGCTTATTTTCTGAAGAGCGAATCAACTACACAGAAAGTCGAGCAGCCATGCATTGGGCATTACGTTTGCCGCAAGATCATGCTGAGCATTCACAGATCGCCAATCAAGTGCATCTGCAACTTGATCGTATGTATGCTTTGGTTGAGAAGATACATATGGGGCAGTATCGTGGTGCATCAGGTGAAGTGATTCAAGATGTTGTCAATATTGGGGTGGGTGGATCAGACCTAGGTCCATTGATGGTCAGCCATGCGCTCTCGGATTTTAAACAAACCACTCAAAAGCCATTGAATGTGCATTTTGTGTCGACTATGGATGGAAGTCAGTTGTCTGACTTGCTGCATAAACTGCGTCCTGAAACCACGCTGTTTATTATTTCTTCCAAGTCATTTGGCACCATTGATACTTTATCCAATGCGCAAACGGCGCGCTTGTGGCTCGAAAAAGCATTGGGTGAAGAGCTTGCTATTCTAAAACACCATTTTATTGGGGTGTCAACCAAGCCTGAGAAAATGACCGAATGGGGAATTTCCCCTGAAAACCAGCTGTTGCTTTGGGATTGGGTGGGTGGTCGTTATTCACTGTGGTCATGTATTGGATTACCAATCGCATTAAGTATTGGCGTAGAGGGGTTCAAGCAACTGCTCGCAGGGGCCTATGCGATTGACCAACATTTTCAAAGCACCGCCTTTTCACATAATATTCCGGTGTTGATGGGATTGCTAGGAGTGTGGAATAGTAACTTTCTAGCAACGAAAACCCATGCAGTTTTACCCTACGATGGACGACTTAAATATTTTGCTGCGTATTTGCAACAATTGGAAATGGAGTCCAATGGTAAATCTGTACAACGCAATGGTGAGAAGACTACGTTAGATACCTGCCCGATTGTATGGGGTGAAGTCGGCCCCAATGCGCAACATGCTTTTTATCAGTTACTGCATCAGGGCACACAAGCGGTCAGCAGTGATTTTATAGCACCCATCAAACGTTATAATGGTGACCAATATACCTATGTGGATAATGCCGAGGCGCTTAAGCAACAGCATTATCTCGCATTATCCAATTGTTTGGCGCAGTCACGATTATTAGCCTTTGGCAATGATGCTTTAAATCCTCAAGAGCTTGAGGATTTACCGCTCTATAAACAATATGAAGGTAATCAGCCCAGCACGACAATATTGATGGATGAGCTCAATCCTTATAGTTTGGGTATGTTGATTGCTTTGTATGAGCATAAAGTGTTTGTGCAATCTGTCATTTGGAATATTAATCCTTTTGATCAATGGGGTGTTGAAAAAGGCAAGGAGATTGCCAATCAACTATTGCCGATTTTAAGTGGAGAACAAACAGATGTATCGAATCTTGATGCGTCGACACAAGGTTTAATTCAGATCTTAATGGGAAAAGACAATGTCTAAAGTTTTAGTGACGGGTGGTGCAGGATATATTGGTTCGCATACCTGTGTTGAATTGTTAAATGCAGGATATGAAGTTGTTGTTCTTGATAATTTATCGAATAGCTCACCGGAATCTTTGAATCGAGTTCAAGCTTTAACGTCTAAATCTTTAGAATTTATCGAGGGTGATATTCTTGATCAAGCCATTTTAGATCAAATTTTCCAAAATCATCAGATTGACGCCGTGATTCATTTCGCAGGCTTGAAAGCGGTAGGTGAAAGTCAGCAAATCCCATTGAAGTATTTCGAGAATAATATTTCTGGCTCGATTAGCTTAGTCAAAGCGATGGAACGCGCCAATGTTTTTAATTTAGTCTTTAGCTCTTCTGCAACGGTGTATGACGAAGCCAATGTATCGCCACTGAATGAAGAGATGCCGACAGGCATGCCAAGTAATAACTATGGTTATACTAAACTCATTGTTGAGCAGTTATTGCAGAAACTCGCACAAGCCGATGCGCGTTGGTCGATTGCTTTACTGCGTTATTTCAACCCTGTCGGTGCGCACAAAAGTGGTCAAATTGGTGAAGATCCACAAGGCATTCCAAACAACTTAATGCCTTATGTGACTCAAGTGGCTGTGGGTCGTCGTGAAAAACTATCAATTTTTGGTAATGATTACGATACCGTCGATGGCACGGGTGTGCGTGACTATATCCATGTGGTGGATTTGGCGAATGCCCATTTATGTGCACTAGAAAATCGTTTAAATGCACAAGGCTGTCGTGCTTGGAATATTGGGACAGGCAATGGCTGTTCGGTGCTGCAAATTAAAAATACCTTTGAAAAAGTGAATGGTATTGAGATTCCTTTCGAATTTTCACCGCGTCGTGCAGGGGATGTCGCAACATCATTTGCAGATAATGCGCGTGCAGTTGCTGAATTGGGTTGGACGCCAAAATTAAATTTGGAAGATATGTTGGCAGATAGTTGGAATTGGCAAAAACAAAATCCAAATGGCTATCGTGAATAAAAAAATGGAGCGTTACAACGCTCCATTTTTTATGCGGTTTTAAGCCTGAATGAGTTGAGTGAGCTCATCGATATAAGCTTGCATCGGCTTTGGATTTTTGTCTTTACGGCTTTCAATATTTAAACGGAGTAAAGGCTCTGTATTTGAAGCACGTACATTTAAACGCCAAGCACCAAAATCTAAACTGACGCCATCCGTTTCATCAATTTTGGGTTTTTGGTCAGCAAAATGATCAAAGATGTTTTGAATGGTTTCTTTTGTGTCCGCAACTTTAAAGTTAATCTCGCCAGAACAAGGGAACTTTTCAATCATTTCCTCAACCAGAGCAGAGAGAGGTTTTGCCGTTTCAGAGACAACTGAGATTGCTAATAACCATGGAATCATGCCACTGTCGCAATAGGCAAAATCACGGAAGTAGTGGTGTGCTGACATTTCACCGCCATACACTGCATTGTGTTCACGCATTTTATCTTTAATGAAGGAATGGCCAGATTTCGATTGCACAGCTTCGCCTTGATATTGTTCAACGATATCGAAGGTATTCCACACCAAGCGCGGATCATGCACAATTTTTTCACCTTTTTGTTTCAGTAAAAAGGCTTGTGCCAAGAGACCGACGATGTAATACCCTTCAATAAATTGACCTTTTTCATCAAAAAGGAAACAACGATCAAAGTCACCATCCCAAGCGATGCCCATGTCAGCATGATGTTGCAGTACAGCATTGGAGGTACTTGCACGGTTTTCGACTAAGATGGGGTTGGGAATACCATTTGGGAAGTTGCCATCTGCTTCATGGTGAATTTTGATGAATTCAACTGGAATATTCAGGGTTTTAAATTTTTCTTCGATCGCATCGATCACATGACCTGCAGCACCATTCCCCGCATTGACCACGAGTTTTAAAGGTTTGATTTTTGTAGGGTCAATATAGGTCATCAAATGATCAATAAATTCGGGCAAGATATTATAATGCTGAGTTGTACCTTTGATTTCGACTTCTTTAAACTGATTTTTTTCAGCAAGAAGTTGGATATCATTTAAACCCGAGTCTGCACCAATCGGACGAGCATTTTCGCGTACAAGCTTCATGCCGTTATAGTCCATTGGGTTATGGCTGGCTGTTATTTCGATCCCGCCTTGCACATCAAGATGGAATGCACCGAAATAAACTTCCTCAGTCCCCGTCATGCCTAAATCTAAAACATCAACGCCGGCATCATTTAGACCACGAATGGTAGCTTGTTTTAGGTCTTCACTGGTTAAGCGAACATCACATCCAACCACTACTTTTTGAGGTTGATAAATTTCGCCATAAGCACGTCCAACACGGTATGCGATATCTTCATTGAGTTCTGTGCCCAATTTTCCGCGGATATCATAGGCTTTGAAACAGGTTAATTTTTCCATGTTAAGGTTCTAATCTATTGAGCAAATTGAATACGAAAATTATAGCGATTTTGATCTAAGTACGGCATGGGTTGAGATGAAAAATTACATTTAAATTCAGTAAATTAATTTACGTTATGATGCTTATTGTTGGTTGTAAATCAAGCAGCGCTCATAAGTGGATGAATTTTTTTGGAAAAAATGTAGTGAAACTTTATTGGATGTAAAAAATTGAATATATAAAAATTTAATAATAAAAAAGCCCTGATTAATATCAGGGCTTTTTTTGAATCTGGAGCGGGAAAGGAGACTCGAACTCCCGACCCCAACCTTGGCAAGGTTATGCTCTACCAACTGAGCTATTCCCGCGGAGTCTATCAATTTTTTAAATGAAAAAACTGAATGAAAAAATTTTGAGCGGGAAAGGAGACTCGAACTCCCGACCCCAACCTTGGCAAGGTTATGCTCTACCAACTGAGCTATTCCCGCATGCCGTGTATAATACAGCATGAAAAATCAGGGTCAACAACTTTATAAAAAAATATCGTGTGATTGAATAAAATTAAAGCATTTCAATGTATTTCGCTTAATTTTTGATTGGTCTTAAGCTCAAGATCAAAGCGAAACTCTCCAATGGCGGTGTAGTTTATTTACTTTTTATTCTAAAACTTCACGGTATACTGCTGGCAACCAATGAATGCGTGTGGAATGTAAGCATGACTTTAGAGCAACAATTAATTGAACGTTTACAACAATTGTCTCCTGTGCACTTGGACGTGGTGAATGAGTCATCAGGTCATGGTGGCTATTTCCCTGGTAAAGAATCGCATTTTAAAGTCACTGTTGTAAGTGAAGTGTTTCAAGGCTTACGTTTAGTACAACGCCATCAAAAAGTATATGCACTGGCGGGTGACCTATTGAGTCCAGGAAAGATTCATGCTTTGGCGATTCATGCTTATGTGCCAACTGAATGGACTGGTCAAGCGCCAAATAGTCCTGAATGTGCATATGCACCGAAAGCTTAAATTTTAAAAGTAGGAGAGTGGCTGAAATGGATACACACTTAGTCATTAAAATCGTGCATATGTCGAGTTTGCTCTTGTTGATCATTGCTGTATTAGCACGTGCGACAACCTTATATTTTGGCGTCGAAAATCAACAACCCAATCCGAAAGGACGTAAGGCTTATGTTGCGCTTCAACATTTGGCATTTACTTTGGTCATTGGGACAGGCTTGATTTTATTGTTTTTGAATAATTTTCAAGTTCAGCCTTGGTTCTATGCCAAAGTGGTCTTAGTGATCGTAATGTTATCTTCATTAATTAAAGCATACCGCCAAGATGCGTCTGTACTGTTAATTCAACGTCGTGCGGGGGTATTGATTAGTTGTGTCGCATTTATGGCCATTATTGGCATTGTGATGATTAAGCCAACTTTCGGTTAATTGTTAGACACAATCGCATAGGCTCTCACCCCTCTAGGTTAAACTTCATCTATAAAGTGAATTGAGCCTAGAGGGAATGATGCGTACACGTGTGGTGTTTAATCAAAAAGGTGGCGTTGGTAAATCCAGTATTACAGTAAACTTGGCTGCACTGAGTGCACATCAGGGTTTTAAGACACTTGTCATTGACCTCGATCCTCAGGCCAATTCCAGTCAGTATCTATTGGGGGATGATGCGACTTATAATGCCGATAAACCTGCACTAGAACCCAATATTGAAAATTTTTTCGAAGATGTATTGGCGAATCAGTCGAGCAAAGGTTTGATTGGTCAAGCCATTGGAAATTTACTCAAAAATAAAAATAAAGGCTTAGAAGCCTATATACATCAGTCACCATTCCCATCTCTCGATGTTTTGCCTGCAAGTCCCTCGCTTGGTGCTTTAGAGCATAGCCTCGAATCCAAACATAAAATTTATAAGCTGCGTGATGCGATTCAGCATCTAGCAGGGACTTATGATCGGATCTATATCGATACACCGCCTGCATTTAATTTTTTTACTTTGTCGGCATTAATTGCAGCAGACCGAGTGTTGATTCCATTTGATTGTGATGTCTTTTCTAAGCGTGCTTTAAACACGTTGATTGAAAACATTATAGAAACTCAAGATGATCATAATGATCGCTTGGAAATTGAAGGTATCGTCGTTAACCAGTTTCAAGCGCAAGCAAAGCTTCCTCGTGAAGTGGTACAGCAGCTTAGAGATGAACAACTACCTGTGCTCAATGCGATGTTGCCACCGTCGGTATTAATGAAAGAGTCTCATCATAAAAATATGCCGTTAATCTATTTAAATACAGATCATAAATTGACGCAGGCCTACCAATCATTGTTCAATGAAATCGAGAATAAATAAGATTTGAGAAGAGTATGAACTCACGCGCGATGAAAATGGTCATGCAACTTAGTGCATTCGGTACGGTTGCTGTATTGATGACTGCTTGTGCGACAACGGTTAAACCGAGTTATGTTTCTCCGACGCAATATCAAGCATTGAACTGTGTACAACTTGGTGCTGAATTCAATCGTATTCAGCAGTACATCAATAATGGTGTACAACCGCCTAAACGTACAGGTGTTGGCGTTGGTCTAGGTGTTGGTGGTGGCTGGGGCCGTGGCGGTTGGGGCTTTGGTCCTTCAGTTTCCGTCAATATGGGACAGTCATCGAATACCAAAAATACTGAATTGTCGCGATTATATGGTGAGCAAGATGCGATCTCACAAGCGGCAACATTTAAAAATTGTCCTTATGTTCCTAAGCGTCAACAGCAAGCTCAGTAATTTAAAAGGGCTGTTCAAACTGAGCTTGAGCAGCTTTTTTTTAGCAAAATGTTTCAATGTAAATTTATTAAAATCAATATTTTATAAAATTATTAACTGAAAATAGACGCGACATTCATCATTCCTTCACTTTAAAAACTTGTCTTTAAATTCGTTTTTCGTTTAAGGTGTGCCTCCTCTAAATCTCTGATTTTAATCTATGGTAGAAAGTTGGCTTTATATTTTTGCAGTGTTCGCGGTATTACTTATTCCCGGTCCAACCAATGCATTATTGGCTAGCGCAGCACATCACCATGGCGTATTAAAAGCATTCTATTTCGTACCTCTTGAATTACTGGGTTATATCTACGGCATTAGCATTTGGGCACTGTTGGTGCATTTAACCCTACCAATTTGGCCGATGCTGATTCATATCTTACATTTGGTGAGTGCAGTTTATGTGATTTGGATGGCTTTTCATTTATGGAAAGCTTCACACCTTAAGCAATTGAGCCAAAAAAACATTCGAATGAGTCGCAGTCATCTTTTTAAATCGACTCTGAAAAATCCAAAATCTATTTTGTTTGCAGTTGGTATTTTTCCAGCATGGACTTGGGATTCTTTTCAAAACTATTTTTTAGTTTTGGGTGTATTCACCTTATGTTTAATTCCATGTGCTTTATTTTGGATGTATTTTGGTCGTAAAGTCTTGGCAGGGAATCAGACGGTGGTCAGCGCAGATCGCTTATACAAAGGTTCTGCCATGTTACTTATGCTCAGTATGTTACCTGTCATTATTGGATTTTTCTAAGCCATTCAATATTTTGTAGTGATAAAAAAAGCAGATTCTTGGTGGGGAATCTGCTTTTTTTGACGTCTAAGATGATTACATCATTTCGGGATTTTTCTTTGGGAAAAACTTGTGGCGAATAAAGCCAATGATCCCCGGCAATACGCTTAGAATAATGATTCCGAAAATTAAATGGGTGAAATTGTCTTTCACGATCGGCATATTACCGAACAAGTAACCCAAGGTGATAAACGAAGAAATCCACAAGAAAGCACCAACGACATTGTAAGTAATGAAGTATTTGTAGTTCATGCTTCCTGCACCAGCGACGAAGGGTGCAAATGTACGCGCGAATGGGACAAAACGCGCAAAAATAATGGTTTTACCGCCGTGTTTTTCGAAGAATTTTTGCGTATAAACCAAATGTTTTTTATTGATAAATCGAGATTCAATCTCAAAAACACGTGGTCCGATATATTTTCCAATATGATAATTTAAGGTATCACCCAATACTGCTGCCGTGAATAACAACACGCCCAAAAGCCACGGATCCATTGCACCTGTTGAGGCTGCTAAAGCACCTGCTGCAAACAGTAAACTGTCCCCGGGTAGAAAAGGCATGACCACTAAGCCCGTTTCTACGAAAATAATCAGGAATAAAATTCCGTAAATCCAAATGCCATAATTGGTAATAAATTCAAGTAGATGATCATCTACATGCAGAATAAAATCGATTAAATCCATGAGGGGTGAACTGAGCAAAAATGTGTTCAAATGCTAACAGCCATCGGCGCTGATGTCAGTAGTCAATTGATTTAAATTATAGGTGAATTATTGTTCTGATTATGCAACGCTGATTCTTTGTATTGATTATTTATCCTAAAAATAAAAGCTACTAGTCTAGGGTCATTACCAAAAACAAAACATAGATAGGTCAACCCAATGTTTAATCCAAATCAAGTGATTCAAAAAATTGTTGCTCAACCCACAGTGCATGCAACTTTAACCTTCGTCGCACGTGTCCTTTTAGCATATATCTTTATCGTGGCGGGGTGGGGCAAACTCGCAGGTTATAGCGCGACAGTTGGATATATGGAAGCGATGGGTGTGCCAGGTGCATTATTGCCAATAACCATTTTGGTTGAACTGGGTGGAGGCTTAGCACTGTTGTTTGGGGTGCAAGCACGATTATTCGCAGCAGCTTTAGCTGGTTTCAGTTTAGTTACCGCATTTCTTTTTCATGGTACACCTGAAGATTCGATACATTTCATGAAAAACTTTGCTATGGCGGGTGGTCTAATCTTTCTCGTATTGCATGGTGCAGGTCAATGGAGTGTTGATCAGCGTTTTGAAAAATAAATGACGAATACGTAATGCAGGTGAAATGAAAGAATTATTCGCCTGCTGCATCGTGATCTGAATGTAACTCCAAGGCTTGCATGATCAGAGCAATCGACTGAAATTGTTGAATAAAAAGACAATATTTAATAATAATGTATTGAAATATAGAGAGATTTGAATAGTGTGCGTAAGCTTAATAAAAATGATAGAATAGCGCGCTAATCCTTCGTTAGCCTTTCATAGTTGTTATCATGACTACCAATACTCAAATTACCGAAGATCGTATCCTGATTTTGGATTTCGGCTCTCAATATAGCCAATTGATCGCACGTCGTGTACGTGAAT
This sequence comes from Acinetobacter sp. 24-47-39, assembly GCF_056783825.1. Lineage (NCBI taxonomy): Bacteria > Pseudomonadati > Pseudomonadota > Gammaproteobacteria > Moraxellales > Moraxellaceae > Acinetobacter > Acinetobacter sp. 24-47-39. The sequence continues at coordinate 46,871 of NZ_JBWYIP010000012.1, read as the reverse complement.
CAGGCGTATATTCTGAAATGTATGCTTTTGATATGTCGGAAGAGGACATCCGCGCATTTAATCCAAAAGGGATTATTCTTTCAGGTGGTCCTGAGAGTGTTCACGTTGAAGGCAGCCCACGTGCGCCAGGAGTTGTGTTTAACTTAGGCGTACCAGTATTGGGTATCTGTTACGGTTTACAAACGATGTCTGCTCAGTTGGGCGGTAAAGTTGAGCCGGGTACAGTTCATGAGTTTGGCTATGCTGAAGTCGATATTAAAGTACGTGATGCTTTAATTGGCGATCTTGAAGATTCAGCAGACAAATTGAAAGTATGGATGAGTCATGGCGATAAAGTGACTCAAATTCCAGAAGGTTTCCAAATTACTGCAAGTACACCAAGCTGCCCAGTGGCAATGGTGTCTGACGAAGCTCGTCGTTTCTACGGTATCCAGTTCCACCCTGAAGTAACCCATACTGCTAAAGGTAAAGAGTTACTTGAGAACTTTGTACAAAAGATCTGTGGTTGTCGTAGCCTATGGAACTCTGAAAACATCATTGATTTGCGTGTTGAACAATTACGTGAACAGATTGGTGATCAGAAGGTTCTTCTTGGTCTTTCAGGTGGTGTAGATTCATCTGTTGTGGCTGCATTGCTTCACAAAGCAATTGGCGATCAATTGACATGTGTATTCGTTGACAATGGTCTTCTTCGTTTAAATGAAGGGGATCAAGTGATGGAAATGTTTGCGAAAAACATGGGTATCCGTGTGATTCGTGCTGATGCTGAACAACGTTTCCTTGACGCTTTGGCAGGTGAAGTTGATCCTGAAGCAAAACGTAAAATCATTGGTCGTGAGTTCATCGAAGTATTTGCTGAAGAAGCACGTAAGCTTGATGGCGTGAACTTCCTTGCGCAAGGTACGATTTATCCTGATGTGATTGAATCTGCTGCAAGCAAACAAGGTAAAGCACATGTGATTAAATCACACCATAACGTGGGTGGTTTACCCGAAGATCTCGCTTTTGAATTGGTTGAGCCAATTCGTGATTTATTTAAAGATGAAGTACGTCGTTTGGGTACAACTTTAGGTTTACCATTTGAGATGCTTTATCGTCACCCATTCCCAGGACCAGGTCTTGGTGTTCGTATCTTAGGTGAAGTGAAGAAAGAGTATGCTGACATTCTTCGTTTAGCTGATGATATTTTCATGCAAGAACTTCGTGCAAGTGGTTGGTATGACAAAACTGCACAAGCATTCGCTGTATTCCAACCAGTGAAATCTGTGGGTGTAGTCGGTGATGGTCGTCGTTATGCATGGGTGATTGCACTTCGTGCGGTTGAAACAGTTGACTTTATGACGGCTCGTTTTGCGCATCTTCCTTATGATCTTGTTGATAAAATTTCGACGCGTATCATGAACGAGATTGCAGAAGTTTCACGTGTTGTTTATGACGTATCGTCTAAACCACCTGCTACGATTGAATGGGAGTAATTTAGGGCTTTCAAGAAACAACGTTTCTTGCCTAAATTACGCCAAGGGCTGTCCCAGCGGCAGTGGGGGATTTCGGACAGCATGGCTGTCCGCTTGAATTACCCAAGCGCTGCGTGCGCGGCAGTATCTAAATCAAGACATATCCCAATAGAAAGGACGCTTAGGCGTCCTTCCTATTTTTTTATCTAAAATTTAATTTAGAAGAATTCTATATTTTAAGAATTAGTCAAAATACGTAAAGCATTGGAAGTCATTAGCCCAAATAACGTTGTTTTAAGAAATTCCCCAAACTCTTGCTGTGGCAATGCAAGCAATTTGATTGCTACTTACTTAGAATCTAAAGGATATGGTGAATTTCAATATATTTTAGGAAAAAATATAAAGGAAACAGAAAGTTATGCTTGGCTTTTAAATGTAAGAAGTAGATATATAGTTGATCTAACAGCAGATCAATTTGGATTGGATAAAATTATTTATACATTAGAGCATGAGTATCCTTTATCACAGTTATTTCCAAAACAATTAAATCAAGGGCGGGCAAGCATTCTATTTTTAATACATACAAAACTCTAATTGTCCTACCTATAGTATTCAGCGTATTAAGTCTAAGGTGGTTCAATTTGCATGACCTTGTTAATATCTATAACAAAGATAGCCATTTGCCAAACTTTTAGGATAACGACATGACCAATAATACTTATACCGAATTGTCTCATTCAGAAGACTGTGAAAAGCACGCCAACCAATTTATTCAGGAATTTCCACTGCGCCGTGCAGAAATTGGTCAAGGAACAGTGATCAAACGCGCTTTACCAAGTCGCCATAAGCGTATGATTGGCGCATGGTGCTTCTTAGATCATGCAGGTCCTGTGACATTTGAAGCTGGACAAGGTCTAGATGTTGGACCACATCCACACATTGGTCTACAAACCTTTACTTGGATGATTGAAGGGACCATGTTGCATAGCGACAGCTTAGGGACAACAGATCAGCTGATTCAGCCCAAGCAAGTCAATCTCATGACAGCAGGTCGAGGTATTTCACATACTGAAGTCGCGCCAGCGAATGAAACAAAAATGCATGCTGCCCAACTTTGGATTGCATTGCCTGATGACAAACTTACCATCGATCCAGCTTTTAATCACTATCCTGAATTACCCGTGGTTAATCAGTCAGGTATCGAATTTACGGTATTGGTCGGTGAGTATCTAAATACAGTATCACCAGTCAAAGTACATACTGAGCTTTTAGGTGTTGATTTATTTGCGCAAGCAGCCACAAAGGCACGTTTACCTTTAAATCCAAAGTATGAATATGGATTCATGGCGCTTGAAGGTACAGCAACTATTAATGGTCATCATTTAGATGAAGACAATATGGTGATTTTAGAGCCAGGGCTAGAATATGTGGAAGTAGAAATCCATGACAAGAGTCGTGTACTGCTTTTGGGCGGTGAGCCATTTGAGTCGCCAATTTTATTATGGTGGAATTTCGTTGGACGTACGCAAGAAGAAATCAAAATTGCACGTGATCAATGGATAGCAGAAGATCCACGTTTTGGGTCAATTCCATCATACCAAGGCGAGCGTTTGAAAGCTCCGATATTGCCTGATAGCATGCGTCCATCTAAATAATAAGACAAAGAAGGAAAATAAAATGGCAACGATCGCAAATGCAAAGGTCACCACACTACCTGAAAAATGGGGTGGTGAAATTCAATCTAGTCAGCACACATTTCTCACCGATAAACCTGAATCATTCCAAGGTTTAGATCGTGGGCCTGCACCGTATGATTTTATTTGTTCAGGATTAATTTCCTGCACAATGATCACATTACGGATGTATGCAGAGCATAAAGGACTGGATTTAGGCGAATTTACTGTTGAGGCAGATTTTAAAGCCAATAAAGAAGGGCAGGAATGGATTGAGCGTCGTTTAAGTTTTAAAACTAACTTGGATGAAGCACTACAAGAAAAAGTTTTAAATGTGTGCCAAAAAACACCCGTCACTAAAACATTGCTCAGAAGCGTCGAAATTAAAACAACAATTGTTTAAATATAGACAACTTAATAGGCATCAACATTCTGTATTTTTGTAATTTACAGCTAAAAAGAAGACATTTTGTGTAAAGCAGGATGTCTTTTTTTTATTCAAAATGGCTATATAGAGAGAAATAAAATTAGGTGGTCTTATGCTGACATTACATCATTTAGAAAAATCACGTTCTTCAAGAATCATTTGGGCGCTAGAAGAGTTGGGTGCTGAATACCAAATTCAACATTATAAAAGATTGCCAACTTACGCCGCTCCACCAGAATTGAAGAAGGTTCATCCTTTGGGGAAATCACCAGTGATTACTGATGATAATTTAGTAATCGCAGAATCTGCGGTGATTTTAGACTATCTGGCTGATCGCTATGATACACAGCATCAATTTAAACCCCAGTCACAGCCTGATTTAACACAATATCAGTATTGGATGCATTATGCTGAAGGTTCATTAATGCCACTTTTAGTGATGACCTTAGTTCTCTCGTTTGTACCTCCTAAAGTACCTTTTGTGATTCGACCAATTGCCAATAAAATTATTGATGGGGTGAGTGATGGATTTATACAACCGCGTCTCGCTGAACATATTGAATTTTTAGAACAGCATTTGGCGCAACATGAATTTTTTACATCTCAGTTTTCATTTGCAGATATCCAAATGAGTTTTCCCTTGATCGCGATGGATGAACGCTTAAATGGAAAATATCCGAACATTCATGCCTATGTAAAACGCATAAAACAAAGACCTGCTTATCAGCGAGCGGTTATCAAGGGTGGTGATTAAGATGGCGGATCAAGCAGTGAAATTAATCTTCCTGCCCGGAGCATCTGGCAGTACTGCATTTTGGAAACCTGTTCAATCACATTTTGAATCTGAGTACGACACGCATATCATTGCTTATCCCAGTTTTGGTGAATATCCTGATCATCCACATGTAAATTCAATGTCAGATTTACAAGATTATGTATTTGATCATCTTCAACACCCAAGTATTCTGATCGCTCAATCTATGGGTGGGGTCATTGCTGTTCAAGCGGCGTTGAGGTATCCAAAATTGATTCAAGGTTTGGTGTTGGTCGCTACGTCAGGTGGCGTTGATTTAACACCATTTCATGTTAAAGATTGGCGTGCAGAATATCAAAATGAATATGAAGTGCCGCACTGGTTTATTGATGATGAAACCAAATTAGATGAACGGCTTGCTGAAATTGAATGTCCTGTACTATTAATCTGGGGCGGAGATGATGACATTAGTCCTGTCGCAGTAGGTGAGTATTTAAATCACGCTTTTAAGTATTCAGAGCTGAATGTGATCCCGAACGGACAACATGACTTAGCTAAAGTTTATGCGCCAGAGTGTATTTCTTTTATTCAGCGCTACTTAGCAAAATTTTAGGTTTGCTCTAGACTAAAAAGGATGCTAATCGCATCCTTTTTTTATAATTATCGTTTTACAACGATTGAATCAATACCGCTGTGTTGTAGGGTTTGCTGAGCGATGACAGCAGCTTCTTGAGAGTCATAAGGTCCAGAGACAACCCGATACCAGGTTTGACCGCCTTCCGTGGTTTTAATGACATCTGCAGATAAGCCGTTGAGAATAATTTCAGCACGACGTGCATCAGCACTGTCTGGATCTGGATAACTTCTGACTTGTAAAAGGTAGCTACTTGCCACGGGTTGAGGTTCTGCATTTTCAATCAGTTCACCCTCGGTCGTTGTAGCATCAGCAACCACAGGTGCTTCCACGATGACAGGTGCGGTGTTCACTTGCTGATTTTCAGGTACAGCTTGATCGGGGATTGGAGTCACTTGTTGTTGAGGCAATAAATCGTAGAAGCGATAATCTTTATTCGTATCTTCTTGATAATGTTCAGATTGAATATCATTGCTTTTTGGTTGGACTGGCGCCCACGGTTTCCATAGCATTAAGGCTACGGCAAAACTCAGTACAATTAAAATCAGAACAAGCATACCTAACCATTTTGGTATTAATGGTTGTTTGGGTTTGTTAGGTCTTTCTGATACACCACGCTGCGTTTTTCCAAACACTTGGAAACCTCTCTTATTTTAAGATCATGCAATGGAAAATTGGATTACCATCACATGGAATTTTTATCTCATTTTTTTCAATAATAAAAGTCTAAAGAGGTGAATCTTTTAAAAAGATTCACCTTCGATGACTTACATACTTTCAGGTGCAGAAACGCCTAAAAGCTCTAAACCATTTTTCAATACTTGACGAACATTTACCGATAACAACAAACGTGCTTGGGTCAGATCAGCATCATCACCGAGTACTTTATTTTCGTTGTACCAACCATGGAACAATGCTGCAAGTTCTTTTAAGTAGTTACCTACTTGATGCGGTTCATGGCTGTTTGCAGCACGTGCAATAATTTCAGGGTATGCTGCAAGTTTTGCTAAGATTTCAGTTTCAGCTTCTAATTCAAGCTTTGCGGCAAAACCACGCGCAGTGGTCGCATCGAAGTTGATGTTCAAGCTGCTTGCTTTTTCTAGCATACGACAAATACGTGCATGAGCATATTGAATGTAATACACCGCATTGTCTTTACTTTGAGAAACCGCGAGATCTAGATCAAAGTCGATGTGCTGTTCAGACTTACGCATGACATAGTAGAAGCGAGCTGCGTCGTTGCCGACTTCTTTACGTAGATCACGCAATGTGACGAATTGACCTGAACGAGATGACATTTGAACCATCTCACCACCGCGCCATAGGCTGACGAATTGTACTAATAACACAGTCAGTTTTTTTGAGTCATATCCCATCGCATCAATCGCTGCTTTTACACGTGCGATATAACCGTGGTGGTCTGAACCCCAAATATCAATAATGTCAGTATAACCACGCTGAAGTTTATTCAGATGGTAAGCAATGTCAGAAGCGAAGTAAGTGGTTTGACCATTACGACGTTTTACAACACGGTCTTTTTCATCACCAAATTCTGTTGATTTGAACCAAATGTTGCCATCTTTCTCATAGAGGAAGCCGCGTTGATCAAGTGTTTGTAATGCTTCTTCAATTTTTTCAGTCAATGATGCTTCACTAAACCATTGGTTGAAAGTCACACCAAATTCACCAAGATCATCTTTAATATCATCAAGAATTGCTTTTAACGCAGCTTGATGAAAAACGCGATAACCTTCACCTATTAACGTCTGCGAGTTAAAAATTAGACCATCAATGTGTTTTTCTTTATCGCCAGAAATTACAACCTTGTTACCTTCGGCATCAAGTTCTTCAGCATACTGCACATCTTCTGGCACATCTTTATAAACATCAGCTACAGGGCGAACATATACATCGCCGTCTTGATCAATAATGCTTTGTGCGATTTCTTTGACATAGTCGCCTTGGTAAGCATTTTTAGGGAATACTAATGTTTGACCAGTTAACTCAAGGTAACGTAGATAAGTAGACGTCGCTAAAATGTCCATTTGACGACCAGCGTCATTCACATAGTATTCACGATCCACTGTAGCACCAGTTGCTTCAAGTAAATTCGCAACCGTCATGCCATATGCTGCGCCACGACCGTGACCCACATGTAAGCTTGATGTCGGGTTCGCAGAGACAAACTCAACTTGGATTTTTTTCGTAGCATTTACTTGTGTACGACCAAAATCATTAGCTTGTGCCTGAATAGCATCAAGAACAGCAAAACGTTGGTCTGCATTCAAGAAAAAGTTGATAAAACCAGGACCAGCGATTTCCGCTTTACTGATATCCGCAACTTCTGGCAGTGCAGCAAGAATTTTTTCTGCTAAATCACGAGGCTTCATACCTGCAGCTTTAGACGCGATCATTGCGATATTCGAAGCGAAGTCACCATGGCTTCGGTCTTTGGTTCGCGTTAAGTTTCCGCTGTTGTTAAAGTCAGATGGGAGGACCCCTTCAGCTTGAAGAGATTGCACTGCATGATCGAGAGCTGCTTGTATTGCCGTATTCATAATTTATCGAAAAATTAATGTCGCAGAAAAACGACAAATATAGCAAATTTAGCGCTCATTAGCGAAGCAGATTTGCGTTGAATAAAACTTATCCGACATAAAAAATAATAAAATCAGTTTTTTTAATCACTATGCGCTATTTGCAGAATTAACGATGATGAAATTAATCTTTTACATCTAATGCATATCGATGATTGAATTGAGCCTGATTGTCTTTATCTCATTTAATGTGAATTTAAATAGAAATCAGGCAATTTTATGACTCGAAATTAAGCCATACACGTGACAGGCTTATTTAGTAATTCTGCTTTACCATTTTGGAAAGTGTATAACTTAGATGCATGGAAGATTTTAATGGTTTTGGCCTTTTGAGCAGCAGTTTGAAATGTCGCTAATTTTTTTTGATTCGCCAAACTAAAAGGATTTCCGTAATTCTTATTGTCGAGTAGTACTTGGATCGTTCCAACTTCAGGCTGAAGACTATTTAAAATTTCTGATCCTTCCGCATTTTGTATGCTGAGACTTGGTTTTTGGACACTATTCTTACAATTTAAGCGCAGGAACAGCATGTGACCATCAACTGCTTTGTTTTGTAAGTCATAAATTCCTTGAAGGTCATTTTCGATATATACCCACTGACCAATCGGCATATTTTGTTTAAGTTTCTCAATTTGCTCGAGTGTTGTTTTACTAATATCGACAATGCCTTTTTTATCAATTTCAGGGGTCTTATCGGCGCGTGCTAAACCCACCATTGAAAGTGCTTTATCACCGACCTTTGAGGTCGTGTCAGTGATGGTTTGGCAACCCGTTACATTTAGCAGTGAAATAATAGTTAATGGCAAAATGGCAATTTTAGCTGTAATTTTCATGTGGATCTAATAATGAAGTAAAAATACGATTGAATCCGATATTAGCTGAATCGTTCAGATTAGTTTGCAAAAAAAAGTTAATAAACATGAATAATACATTTGAAATGTGACAGTTTTATCTAATTTTCTATCAATAGAATGATGGATTGAAGTTATAAAATTTAAAAATACTGCCAATATTATTATCAATTTTATAAATATACATTTGTCTTCATTTCGGCTTAAGCTATTTCTTAAATAAATGGTAAAAATGAAATGAAAAAGGTCTGAATTTAGGCCTGATCCATGAGATTAGAGATGACAACTGAACACACTGAAGTAAAACACCCTCTTTATACCCCTTATGCTGGCTTTACTTTGCTTGAACTACCTCTTCTTAATAAAGGCTCTGCGTTCACTGAGGAGGAGCGAGCGAGTTTTAATCTAAACGGTTTGCTGCCTCATGTGATTGAAACGATTGAAGAGCAACACCAACGTTCATATCAACAATTTACGTCATTTCATGACGACATTAATAAGCATATTTATCTGAGAAATATACAAGACACCAATGAGACTTTGTTTTATCACCTCATAGAAAATCATTTATCAGAGATGATGCCGATTATTTATACCCCAACGGTAGGTGAGGCTTGCCAACGATTTTCTGATATTTACCGCCGTCATCGTGGTGTATTTATTTCATATCCTGATCGTGCCAACATTGACGATATTTTACAAAATGTGAATAAGAACAACGTCAAAGTCATTGTAATCACAGATGGTGAACGCATTCTTGGTTTAGGTGATCAAGGGATTGGTGGGATGGGAATTCCAATCGGAAAATTATCTCTCTATACCGCATGTGGTGGTATTAGCCCAGCGTATACATTACCCATTACATTGGATGTAGGAACCAATAATGCACAGTTGCTAAATGATCCAATTTATTTAGGTTGGAATCAGCCTCGTATTAGTGGCGATGAATACTATGACTTTGTGGATGACGTACTTCGTGCGATTAAACGCCGTTGGCCAAAAGCTTTGATTCAATTTGAAGATTTTGCTCAAAAAAATGCAATGCCATTGCTGGAAAAATATCGTAATCAATATTGTTGTTTTAATGATGATATTCAAGGCACTGCTGCTGTTGCAGTCGGCAGCTTAATCGCAGCAAGTCGTGCTGCAGGAAAGCAATTACGTGACCAGAAAGTGGCATTCTTGGGTGCTGGTTCAGCGGGCTGTGGTATCGCTGAGCAAATCATTGCGCAAATGGTGGCTGAAGGTTTGAGTGATGCTGAGGCAAGATCAAGAATCTATATGGTCGATCGTTTTGGATTATTGACCGATAATCAACCAAACCTTTTAGATTTTCAGCGTAAACTGGTTCAAAGTTCAGAAAATGTATCCGCGTGGGCTGATGCGGAAGGCATCATTTCATTGCTAGATGTTGTAAAAAATGCACACCCGACTGTGTTGATTGGTGTTTCTGGACAACCGGGTCTGTTCACTGAAGAAATTATTCGAACTATGGCATCCAATTGCGAGCATCCTATTGTATTGCCATTGTCGAATCCAACGTCGCGTGTAGAAGCCGTACCAGCAGATATTATTCAGTGGACGGACGGTCGCGCTTTGATTGCAACTGGTAGTCCATTTATGCCAGTTAATTATCAAGATAAGCTACACAATATTTCTCAGTGTAATAACTCTTATATTTTCCCAGGGATTGGCTTAGGGGTGATTGCTGTGCAGGCAACGCGTGTTACAGATAATATGCTGATGGCATCAAGTATGGCGTTAGCAGATTGCTCTCCAAAATTGCAAAACCCTGACGACGACTTACTTCCTGATCTCAATGATTTGCAGAAAGTCTCCCGAATCATCGCGTTTAAGGTTGCAAAAGCGGCAATTGAGGATGGTGTTGCTTTGCCATTGAGTGATGAGCTGATCGAAAAAAGTATTGAAGATAATTTCTGGAAACCTGAATATCGCCGCTATAAGCGAATTCCATTTTAAAAAACTTGAATTTTCAATATAAATTGATTGGAAATAAATAGGAATCAATGCGTTGGTTCCTATTTTTTTTGTTTAGAATAATTACAATATTTAAAAGCAAGATCGAGCGGAATACGCTACAATTTTCAAAAATCATAATAATAGCTTTAATCATTCTATGCTCAATAATATCAATTCAATTATAGAAGGCTTGGGTCTGAGCCCGCAAAAGCGCGCGTTACATATTAAATTTTCTAATCCAATATTAGATAGCCAAGTTTTCATTCAACGAATTCAGGGTCAACACTTTATTAATCAAGGCTTAAAAGCTGAAGTATTATGCTTATCGACGAATGCGCATTTACAACTTAAGCAATTCATTGGTTGTTTAGTGGCTGTCGATCAAGTTACGGATCTTGGAAAATTAGCTCGGACTACTGGGATCGTGACAGGGGTGAGCCAAGGTCAAAGTGATGGAGCGTTGACCTTATATAAGTTGACTGTTGAAGATGCAACTTCACTTTGGCACAAACGCCGTAACAGTCGCGTATTTATGAATAAATCCGTGGTCGAAGTGATGGAAATCCTCTTTGAAGAATGGCAAAACAAAAGCCCACTCTTTGCCTCTAGCCTCAGCCTAGACCACAGTGGATTACAACAACAATACGACATCCGACCCTTTATCATGCAAAGCAACGAAAGCGACTACGACTTTCTGACTCGCTTACTACGCAGTGAAGGCATTAACTGGCTCATTGATGAAGCCCAACCGATTGTACCGAGCAACAACAGCCCGATCGAAGCACAAAAGCTCCGCCTGATTGATGACAACAGCCAATACCAAGCGCTTAACCGACGCAACATCCGCTACCACCGTAGTGATGCGACAGAACAATTTGATACCATCAACAGTTTTATTGGACAACGCAGCCTACAACCCACCGCAGTCCACCTACAACGCTGGCAAGCCACAGCCCTCGAACAAGAAGAAGGTGCAGGCTCAGTCCAAAGCAAACACCAACACAGTGACCACCAAGACAATGCCAGCCTAGGCCTCGAACAAGCATGGCACATCAGCCCTGCATGGATCCAAGACCTCAAAGGCGAAGACCAAGCCACCGCATCAGGCAACAGCCAAGTCGAAAAACTCAACCAACACCTTAGCGACTACTACGCTGGACAAAGCAAACAATTCATCGCCAAAGCCAGCGTCAGAGACAGCCAAGTCGGCTACTGGTTCAAACTCGATGGCCATCCAGAAATTGAACAACACAGCGGAGCTGACCAAGAATTCCTCATTGTTGGCAAACGCTACTACAACCAAAACAACCTACCCAAAGACTTAGACCAACAAGTCCAACAACTGCTACAACGCAGCCAATGGACGCCAAAACACAAGACAAACACCAACCAAGCAACCCACACGGACCAAGAACGCCAAGCCAGCGAACTCATCCTACAACGACGCAACATCAAAACCGTACCCGAATACAACCCCTTACAACATCGACCCAGCACCCATCCCCAACGCGCCAAAGTGGTGGGACCTGCAGGAGAAGAAATCCATGTCGATGAATGGGGACGTATCAAAGTACGCTTTCTGTTTACCCGAGCAGAAGACCACCAATTTGATGGTGGTGCCGGCAGTAACAACAACGATACCGATTCAGCTTGGGTCGATGTACTGACCCCATGGGCAGGCGAAGGTTATGGCGCACGCTTCCTTCCTCGAATCAATGAAATCGTGGTTATCGACTTCTTTGACGGCAACATCGACCGCCCCTTTGTGGTGGGCCGCCTACATGAAGCCCAACGCAGCCCAACCCGATTTGACAGTCAAGGCCAATTGCCGGACACCAAAAAACTCGCAGGGATTAAAAGTAAAGAAGTCCAAGGCGAAGGCTATGGACAACTCCGCTTTGATGACACCACAGGACAAATCTCCACCCAACTGCAAAACACCCACGGTGCGAGCCAACTTAACCTAGGGAATCTCAGTCATCCCAAAGCAACCGCAGAAAGTGAAGGACGCGGCGAAGGCTTCGAACTTAGAACCGACCAATGGGGTGCAGTACGAGCGGGCGAAGGCATACTCATCTCCACCTACAAACAAGAACAAGCCAAAGCAAACCATCTCGATGCAAGCGAAGCCAAACAACAACTCGAAAGTAGCTTAAACAATGCCAAAGCCTTAAGTGAAGTGGCAAAGAATCAACAAACTGATCCACTGAGCTTACTCGAAAACCTACAGGGCTATCTCAAGAACTTAGAGAGCGAAGACCAAAGCAAAGCCGCGGCTTTCAAACAAGCGATCATGCTCTTGGCTTCACCAAGTTCAATTGCCGTAGAAAGTAACGAAGACATCCACCTCAGTGCAGATGGGCAGATCAACCAGATTGCGCAAGGAAGCATTAACACCAGCACCCAAGACAGTATCATCGGACATGCCAGCAAGAAGATCAGTTTATTTGCAGCGCAAGAAGGGGCACGACTGTATGCAGGCAAAGGCAAGATCGAGATTCAAGCGCAAGGGGATGGTGCTGATCTGATTGCAAGAAAGGGTGTGCAGATTATTTCGACGGAAGATCGAATTGAAATTAAAGCGGCAAAAAAAATAGTGTTGATCGGGGGCGGCTCACAGATTGAAATTAGCAGTTCGGGAGTTTTACCTACCACAGCTGGCAAGTTTGAAGTCAAAGCTGGACAGCATTTATTTACAAGGGGGGCAAATATTATTTCTGAAAAGTATGCTTTACCAAAGATACAAACTCCTTATAGTAATCAAGTGGATTATAAGTGGGGAAAAAGCTCATTAGGTAAAAAGGAAATCTACGTTCTAAATAAAAATAATGACAATTTATTAAAAACTAATTTTGGATTTTTAGATAGTGAAAAAGAAATTAGCTCTTTACGTTTTTATACATCAGAGTCAGAGAGTTTCGTAGCTTTAGGCTTTAATTCTAACTATGTAACTTTAAAACAGAAGGGTCAAGTTGAAGAAAATATAGATGAATTACTAGAAGAAATAGATGATTTCAATGAGTCAGTAGATTTTGATAGTGTTTATGCTAAAGAGGATTTAGAAGATGAGTAATTTAGTCACACTTGTAGCTAAATTTTATGATCATTCTGGTCGATATTTAATTAATTTAAATGTACAGTCTAGGTATAAAGGCTCTTCTAGAGCAAATAGTCAGAAAACAGACTCTAATGGGTTATTTATTTTTCAGGCATCTCCAAATAGAACTGTAGAAATTCTTGTAAAACCTCCAAACTCTGAAAGATATACTATTTTTAAAACGGTAAATAGCTCAATCAAGTCTTCAACTAAATTGCCAATAATAATCAAATTACCAAAAACTCTCGAAGAATATCAAACCAGGTTATTATCAAAACCTGATAATGGTATGGTGGTTACTTTATTTAAAATTGTTGATAGCAACGATAAAGTTATGACTAACTTTCCTGTTAAATCAAGACCTAAGGGAAGGGCTTCTTCTTATGAACGTTACACTAATCAACATGGTATTGTGGAGGTAGTATCTTCTCGTAATAGAGATATTGAAGTTTTAGTGCTAAAACCAAATGATCAATTTGTTGTGAAAAGTTCAGTTAATTCAAAAAATGGTTCATTACAACCGATTATAATTAAATTAGATGATTCTTATGAAAAGTTTAAAAGTACATCTATTTTGCACTTGTTGGATCGAGATGGGAGTGATTTTTTAGTTCAAAAGACAAAAGTTGAAATGCTATTAGTTCATTCAGGTCAAAAGCAAATTTTATCTATATCAAATGGTAAAATGCCACTTATAACAATGGTAGGTCAGCAGTTGAGATTCACTGTTTTTAAACCTGATGGCAAAGCATTGGAGCCTGTTAACTACTTCGCAAAAAGAGTTAAAGAAAGTCCTGTTGAATTACATTTAGATGTTGATATATCTAATGGGAATACTGCTCAAGGAGATCCAAATGTTACTAGAACGCTAAATAGTGGTGAATGTGCATGTAATAGGGATATTACAATTAGTGAATTTAAAACAATAACAAATAGTTCTACTGCATTAGAGTTCTTAAGCGATCTTAATGAGCAATTTAAGAAACTTAACATGAATAATTGCTTAGAAAAAGCTCACTTTATCGCACATACATTACATGAGACTGCTGGCTATCGTCTTCTAGAAGAAGGATTAGGAGGAAAACCGGAGAGTAGTGTTTATGATGGTTACAAAGGACGTGGTTTGATGCAGATTACGTACAAGTCAAATTATGAGGGTTATGGAAAGGCTGTTAATGAAGATTTCACAGAAAATAATAAACATCGAATTGCTAAGGAAAAAAAACATGCAGTTGGATCAGCAGTTTGGTATTGGCATCACTCTAAAGCAGGGAATTTATCACCGCATGCTATAAAAAATGATCTAATCGCGACCTGTGCATTAATTAATGGAGGATATAATGGATTTGATGATAGGTTGTCTTATTATAAAAAGGCAGTAGATGCATTTAAAATTAAAAAATGTACTAACATTGAACAGGAAGTTGTAAGACGCTTAGATGATTATACTTCTTTTGAACAAAGTTATATTTACTCTAAGAGGGCAGGTGAGTGTTTTGGGTGGGGATTATGGAATGATCCTCAAGCCAATAAAAAGGGAAAATCAAAAAATGTAGAGCAAGCAAAAAAAGGATATGCTCGATTCCTTGAAATGAGCAAAGATCAAGCATATCCTTTTGGTACTACAAAGGATAAAAAGGGTAACACAATAAGTCGTAAGCGATATGGCTATAGTGCAGATGCAGCAAAATTATTAGCTACTAAAAGGTTAGAAGAACTGTGAAAAAAATCTTATTTATTTATTTTATTCTCGTATCTTGTACTCAAAGCTATTCAAAAAGTAATGATTATTATTGTTTTTCAAATAAGAATACAGTTTTACTGATACCAAGTGACTACCCTAATTTACAATATGTAAAATATTATCCTTATTTAAAGAATATAAAGATATCTAAACCAGTTAAGACTGTAGAGGAAGATATGGGTGAAAACTCTAAACCTGAAATCTACCGTACAATGAATGAAATTATAAATGGTAAAGTTTCAGGGCAATATACATTTATGTCTCAAGGGTATTTATTATACGATGTTACTTATAAGAATTTTAAGACAAAGAAAATAACTCAATTCAATAAAATATCTTTAGAAATCAAGGATATTAACTGCTTGTAGTATTTAGTGATTGTAATATTAATAAAGCCGACGAGAGTCGGCTTTCTATTGTTTAATCTTCCAATACCTTTTCTAGCAACTCTTCACTTGGGGCAAAATAATAAGCTCCGTCTAAAGGCGCAACAAAGTGCAATAAGCGATCATGAATACCATCGCCACTAGTTCCAAACATACGTGTCAGCATGCGATCAATACGTGTTAAATCTTTCGTATAAGCGATAAAATACAAACCTTGATCACCACGTCCATCGCCATACGGTAAAGAATGACGAAGAATTTCAAGCTCCTCACCTTCATCATCTTCAACAACGGTTCGAGCCACATGTGCATTGTCAGGTTTAACATCGTCATCAAGCTCTATGCTTTCGAGTTTGGTGCGCCCAATCACTTGCTCTTGTGCATCAACTTTAAGTTTTTTCCATTTATCTAGATCATGACGATAACGTTGAGCAAAAACGAATGAGCCATCAGTGAAAATTCCTGTATTTTCACCTAGTAAAGCTGTTTCAGCACGATCATCTGGAAATTGAGGGTTTTCGGTGCCATCAATAAAACCAGTTAAATCTCGACCATCAAAATTTCGGAAGCACACGCGCTCATCTAAAACCTCAACCAAATCCTGAATTCCTTCAAAAAAAGCTTGGCTTAAGGCAAAACAAATATCAGTGCGCTGTGCTGCGATATGGATTAAAACATCAGCAGGGACCACAGGCATGGTGAAAGAGCCTTGAATTGGTTCAAGCTGTTTAAAACCTTTTGGTTGGTGAGGGTAAAGTTGTGACCAAAGTTCTGGTCCAAAAGCCACCGCAGTTTTAATTTGAGCATGAGGATGTTGAGTAATTAAGCGATCACGAGTCGTAAAGAGATCTTCAAGTTTTTCTTTTAGTTGATCTATTGATAAATCTTTTAAACGCAAAGTGATAAAGCGAGCATGATCTGAAGGTAATGGTAAGATTACGGATTGGGAAGTCATTCATGGCTCCTGAAATTATAATATCCTAATTTTGCTGATCACATTGTGCCTGATCATCATAGTGCTGAACAGACAGACGTTTAAAAAAACATTCAAATTTTAAATCTTAAAAAAGTCGAATTGTCATATAATCTCATCAAAATAAATCTCCCAAATCGTTATGTCTTATCAAATGTGGTTTGCCTACATGCTTGCATGTTGGGTTATTAGTATTTCGCCTGGTGCAGGTGCTATTGCATCAATGTCTAGTGGTTTGAATTATGGATTCAAACGAGGTTATTGGAATGCAATTGGTCTGCAGCTTGCACTTTTGGTTCAAATTGGAGTTGTCGCTGCGGGAGCAGGCGTACTTTTTGCTACGACTCCTTTGGCATTTTTGATCGTCAAATGGTTTGGGGTTGGGTATTTATTATATTTGGCATATTTACAGTGGAAAGCCCCAGTACAGTCCATCGAAATTCAGACTGATTTAAAGCAAAAGTCAGCGATGAAGCTAGTAATCAGCGGTTTCTTTGTCAATATGAGTAATCCAAAAGCAATTGTATTCTTATTGGCAGTATTGCCACAGTTTCTGGATCTTTCAAAGCCTCAATGGCCACAATACCTCATCATGGCTTGTACAATGATTGCTATCGATCTTATCGTTATGGCTGGATATACAGGTCTTGCAGCGAAGGTATTGCGTTTACTTAAATCACCTCGTCAACAAAAAGTGATGAATCGTACCTTTGCAGGTTTATTTGCAGGTGCGGCTTTTTTATTGAGTTTAGTGCATCAATAAGACACAATAAAATAACGAATGAGGGTTATTTTATTGAAAATTATAATATTAATTTTGACTATTCTGTTGGGGCTCGGCTTAATTTCAACCCCCTATATCTGGGCGTATTTTTATTTACAGCCTGAAAGTGTGTGGGAATGGATCAAGTTTGTGATGTGGGGCGCGGGTGTTGGCATATGCGCCACATTTGGTCTTACAGTGATTTTAATTTTGATCACCACCCTTATAAAAAAAATGATTGTGGATGATACTTCGCAATATAAGATGTTTTTCAAACAAATGGTTTATTTGATGTGGATCAATGTGGTCTTATTTATCACGGCTGCAATCGGTTTACTATTCGAATGGTTGCCTTTCTATATTGTTGAATATTGGTTTATGCCTGAGACCTTTTTTGGCTTTTGGCATGTGATATGGATAAAAGGCCTCATTAATTTATTGGTTATGGTGGTTTTTTTATTCTCTTGTTATATCTTTCTCTGTCTTCATAAATATTTTATAAAGAAGCAAGATTAATGAATAGCCCAAATAAATCAGGCTATTTTTTTAAATTTTTGAATGATAAAAATTACAGCAAATACGATTGCCATGGTTAATACAATGCTTAAACCTGTCGCAATATTTAAACCCGCACTCGACCATAAACCCACAGTCACACCAATTTGAGCCACAATAAAAGACCATAGCACCATATGTTTAGGTGAGTGTGCTAAAAGTCTTGCGGTTAATGCAGGTATAACCAATAAAGCACCCATGAGTAATGAGCCTACTGCACGTAACGCTAGTACTGTAAATAAGGCAAGAAGCAGCATAAAAATAAGGCGCTGCCATTTCGCATTCACACCTTCACTTACCGCAATATCAGGATCAATCGCAATTTGAATTTGAGATTGCCAACTTTTACAGAGTACAGAGAGTGCAATGACAATCACCAGTGCAAATGTCGGTAAGTCGGACCAAGATATTGTTAAAAGATCGCCAAATAAATAACTGAGCAACTCCGGTCTTAGCGCAGGGAGGTGTTGGATGACCAATAGTCCTGAGCAAAGCAGCGTTGCTGAACATAACGCAAGTAATGCATCGTTGGGCAGGCGAGGATCATGTAATACCCAAAGGACTGCGACCAAGAGTAACGCGGTAAACGTAACCCCCATCCATAAGGGGAGGGTGAGTAAGCCAGCAATCGCCACACCCAAGAGAGTTCCATGCGCCATTGTGTCTGCAAAGAATGACATACGACGCCATAACATAAGACAACCAAGCGGTGCAGTTAGAAACACTAACAATGTTCCCATAATCCATGCGGGTAATAGAAGTTGTAACCATTCCATCATGATCTAAGCTTCCGGTTCTGGATGAATATGGGGACGAGGATCATGTTGACATGGCGTTGCTGTATCACCATGTGCACAATGATCGTGATGATGTTGGTAGAACACCCGATTAGTGCCGAAAATAGCCTGATACTCAGGGTCTTGTTGAATATTTTCAGGTAAACCGCTACAGCATATATGTTTGTTGAGGCATACCACTCGCTGTGTACCTTGCATCACCCATTGCAAATCATGAGAGACGATTAAGATTGAGCAACCGTAGCGCTCAGGTAGACTTCGAACATAATCATAAAGTTCAGCTTCAGATTGAATATCTAAACCTTGCATCGGTTCATCGAGTACTAATAAGTTGGGTTGACGCAGCAGAGCGCGTGCTAAAAGAACACGCTGGCGTTCTCCACCAGATAGCTGTTGGACTTTCGAGTCTTGTAATTTTGAGATCCCAGTATCTCGAATAATTTCTTGTTTAATCGCAAGATCACACTTTTCTAAATCAAGTAAATCTTTCACGCGAAGTGGCAAGCTGTGGGATGGATTGAACTTTTGAGGGACGTAAGCAAGTTTTAAGGCTTTATGATGTTTAATTTGACCAGAATTGGCCTTCACAATTCCGAGAATCACTTTGATAAGCGTAGATTTACCCGCCCCATTGGGGCCAATGAGGGTAATAATTTCTTTGTCATGAATCTGAAAGTCAACATTTTTTAAAATGTCTCTTTCATCAATTCGCACATTAATTTGCTGCAATTCAATTAATGGCAATGCAGAACTTACTGAGAGCACTGCTGACATAATCCTGAAATCTCAATAATGCTATGCTGAGCCTGAAAATGATCAGAGGAAGCCAGTTGATCAAGTTGTTGAATCAGACCAAGAGCTGAAGCCTCTTTCACTGTATTGCATTTAGAGCAAATGAGAAAAGCTGCTTGATGTCCAGCACGAGGATGGCAGCATGGAATATAGGCATTAATTGAAGTTAAACGATGAATAAAACCGTTTTCGAGCAAAAAATCGAGGGTGCGGTAAACGGTTGGAGGTGCTGCTGGACGTTCAGCATTACCTTTTAATTTTGCCAACAAGTCATAAGCGCCCATAGGCCCTGAGGCAGTTAAAATTAACTCTAAAACTTCTTTGCGAAGCGGAGTCAATTTAGCACCTGAAGCAGCACAGCTTGCTTCAGCTTCTAATAAACGAGCTTCAACATTCGGGTGATCATGCACACCGTGTAAAGTATCATGATGTTCGTGTGAACATGCGCTCATGGACTGACCTCAAGACTTCGAAAAGGGAAGGGGATATCTCATAAATAGTATCATGAGACCTTGCAACTTACGAACAGCATAGGCATTTTTAACTGTTTGTTATATTATAACGTCAAAATTCGAGTGGTAATTAATTTCATGTTGCGTCTGCTAGCACTATGCTTTACAGCATTATTCACAACCTTGGCTTGGGCACAAGCACCCTTGGTGGTTTCGACACACCCAGTGTATTTGATTGCAAAAGAAATCACTCAAGGTATTGAAGAACCAAAATTGTTGCTAGAAAATCAAACAGGGCATGATGTTCATCTGACCCCTGCGCACCGTAAATTAATTCAGGATGCTGGATTGGTTATTTGGCTTGGTAAAGCGCATGAAGCGCCATTAGAGAGTATTTTGGCGAAAAACTCTAAAGCAGTTGCCTTATTGAATACAGGAATATTGCAAACATTGCCGCTTAGAAATAGTCGAGGGGACGTAGTAAAAGGAACTGTCGATACTCATGTATGGTTAGAACCAAATAATGCAGTTCGTATTGGCTTTTTTATAGCGGCATTACGCTCACAACAACAACCTGAGTTTAAAGACAAGTATTGGAGTAATGCTAAACTTTTTGCACATGAGATGCTGAAAACCTCACAAAGTGTAAAACTCAATCATGGTGTTCAGCCGTATTGGTCATTACATGATGCATACCAATACTTGGAGCGTGCGCTGTTGCTAAAATTCGCTGGTGCGATGACAGAAGACCCACATATGGCACCTACAATTGCTCAAATCAAATATTTAAAAGACAATCGCCCACAGCAAAAGATGTGTCTTTTGGCTGAAACTGTAGCTAATAAGAATCAATATAAGTCTCTAGGTCATGTGAATTTTCTCGCAGTTGATGAGAGTTTTACTAAACATCAGAATTTTATAACAGCATGGCAGACTCTAGCGATACAAGTACGTGCATGTGTAGAAAAAGCACAAAAGTGATGTAAAAACAGCCGATAATTGTATAAGTGCTCAGCAATAAACGATCTAAAAATACCAGACTTAGGTCGGGAAAAGATTGCATGTTCAGGGGTGTAACTCTATAATGCCTGCGATTAAAAATAATCATCAGCTAAACTTGTCAAGCATTATTGCTGTGAGTGGATAATAAATGAGCCGAACTAGTCGCTTGATTGACCGACGATTAGCGAAAGCTTTAGTCATCTTGCAAGCATGTATGATACCTGTTTCAGCCTTGATAGCGTGGGTCTTGAAAGACTCGACTGCGGCTTTGAGTGCAGCATTAGGTGCATTCGTATGTTGGCTAGCCAGTTGTTATTTTTCATGGCAGTCGTTCAGAGCTGCAGGTGCAAGAGCTTCGAAACAGGTTCTATCGAATATGTATCGGGGGTTGCTCGGTAAGTTTGGAATTGTGATTGTTGGCTTCATTTTGATTTTAATCAATGTGAAACCGTTGTCAGCGGTCGCATTGTTTTGTGGTTTCATACTCGTTCAGACCATGTCGTGGGTCGCACCTTTTTGGGCGTCGCGTCTATCAAAATGAGTTGAATCGCAACGAAAAATTGAAAAGTTTTTTAGATGTTTAACGAGATATCAAGCAGCACGCGATATTCGTTAACTCTAATTTGTATTTGACATTAACCAGGTGTGATTTATGGCTGCTGAAGAACATACCCTTACCTCGTCTGAGTATATTCAGCATCACTTAACGAACATGACCTATGGTAAAGCACCAGATGGTACGTGGAAGTTAGCTGAGACTGCTGAAGAAGCGAAAGAGATGGGGTTCACTGCTATTCACTTGGATTCTATGGGTTGGTCAATCGGCCTTGGCGTCATTTTCTGTTTGTTGTTCTGGTTAGTAGCGAAAGCTGCAAACTCTGGTGTTCCGACCAAGTTCCAGGCTGCAATTGAAATGATCGTTGAGTTTGTTGACTCAAGTGTTCGTGATACCTTTCATGGTAAATCACGTTTAATCGCGCCTCTAGCTCTTACCATCTTCGTGTGGATTTTCCTCATGAACTTGATGGACCTTATCCCTGTTGACTGGATTCCTTATACAGCTCAACACATAATTGGTGGGCTATTCGGTATCGACCCGCATCATGTTTACTTCAAGATCGTTCCATCTACTGACCCTAACGTAACCCTTGGTATGGCGTTATCAGTATTTGCGTTAACTATTTTCTATAGTATCCGTGAAAAAGGTCTTGTCGGTTTCGGTGCAGAATTTGCGCTTAACCCATTCAATCCAAGTAACCCATTTTTAAAAGCATTATTAATTCCAGTAAATATTCTTCTTGAATTAGTAACTTTTATCGCGCGTCCAATTTCATTGGCTCTCCGTTTGTTCGGTAACATGTATGCGGGTGAATTGATCTTCATTTTGATCGCATTATTACCGTTCTGGATTCAATGGGCGTTGTCTGTGCCTTGGGCAATCTTCCATATTCTTGTTATCACGTTACAAGCATTCATCTTCATGATGTTAACGATCGTGTATATGAGTATGGCTAGCGAGAAGCATTAATTAATATTTGCTCGACTACACTATGTAGTTGGGCTAAAGTTTTTTTGTTTGATTTAAACTCAACCTCTGAGGATTTTTTCATGGATTTAGTAGTTGGCTTATCTGCTGTTGCAGCTGCTCTTTTAATCGCGTTCGGTGCTTTAGGTACTGCGATCGGTTTTGGTCTTTTAGGTGGTCGCTTCCTTGAAGCTGTTGCTCGTCAACCAGAATTGGCTCCACAACTTCAAACTCGTATGTTCTTAATCGCGGGTCTTCTTGATGCTGTGCCTATGATCGGTGTTGGTATTGGTTTGTTCATTATCTTTGCAAATCCGTTCATCGGCCTAGTAGGTTAATTAGCTAAATTCCGAAATCAACTATTTGAGGAATAGCAATGAATATTAACTATACTCTGTTTGGTCAAGCGATTGCGTTTGCGATCTTTGTCGCATTCTGTATGAAATTCGTTTGGCCTCCACTAATCAATGCGATTAGTGAGCGTCAGCGTAAAATTGCTGATGGCTTAAATGCAGCTGAAAAGGCGAAAGCTGATCTTGCAGATGCGCAAGCTCAAGTTAAAGCTGAATTAGATGCAGCAAAAGCACAAGCGGCTCAATTGATCGAACAAGCGAACCGTCGTGCGGCTCAATTGGTTGAAGAAGCTCGTACTCAAGCATCTGCTGAAGGTGAGCGTATTCGTCAACAAGCGAAAGAAGCTGTTGACACAGAGATCAATGCTGCTCGTGAAGAATTACGTCAACAAGTTGCAGCTCTTGCTGTTGCTGGTGCAGAGAAAATTCTGAACCAACAAGTTGATGAAGCAGCTCACAATGCCATGCTTACTCAGCTGGCTGCTAAACTTTAAGCGAGGCGATTATGGCTGAACTCTTGACGTTAGCACGCCCGTACGCTAAAGCAGCATTTGCTTTCGCTTCTGAGCAAGGTGCAACTGACAATTGGTCAAATGTGTTACAAGTGCTTAGTGCTGCGGTGCAAGATGAAGCATTTTCCGCTTACTTGAGTCGCCCTGAGCTTACTCCTGTGGAGCAAGTAAGTTTATTTGCTAAGGTTTTAGGTGCAGATCAAACTGCTGAAGTGTCTAACTTTTTGACACTTTTGGCTGAAAATGATCGTTTAACTTTGTTACCTGAGATTGAAGCAGAGTACGAACTTCTTAAATCACAAAATAACAATGTGGTAGATGTCGTGATTGAATCTGCATTACCACTTTCTGCTGAACAAGAGCAATTACTTGCATCTGCGTTAGAGAAACGTTTCAACGCTGCTGTAAATGTTTCAGTAGAAGTTAACCCAGCGTTAATCGCAGGTGTTGTTATTCGTGCAGGCGACCAAGTGATAGATGATTCTGCGCTTAATAAGCTTGAAAAAATGCGGACTCGTCTTCTTGCATAATTGCGTAAAAAGAAGACTGAACTTAATAAAGATTGAGGTATAGCGCAATGCAACAACTGAATCCATCCGAGATCAGTGCGCTCATTAAACAGCGTATCGGCGATCTGGACACCAGCGCGACCGCTAAGAACGAAGGAACCATTGTTATGGTTTCCGACGGTATTGTGCGTATTCACGGCCTTGCTGATGCAATGTACGGTGAAATGATCGAATTCGACGGCGGCTTATACGGTATGGCACTGAACCTAGAACAGGATTCAGTGGGCGTCGTTGTTTTAGGTAACTACTTAAGCCTTCAAGAAGGTCAAAAAGCTCGTTGTACAGGTCGTGTATTAGAAGTTCCGGTTGGTCCAGAACTTTTAGGCCGTGTAGTAGATGCTTTGGGTAACCCAATTGATGGTAAAGGCCCAATTGATGCAAAATTATCTGATGCAGTTGAAAAAGTTGCACCAGGCGTAATTTGGCGTCAATCGGTAGATGAGCCTGTACAAACTGGTTATAAATCAGTTGATACAATGATTCCAGTTGGTCGTGGCCAACGTGAATTAATCATCGGTGACCGTCAAACTGGTAAAACAGCAATGGCGATCGATGCGATCATCGCACAGAAGAATTCTGGCATTAAATGTATCTACGTTGCAGTTGGTCAAAAACAATCTACTATTGCAAACGTTGTACGTAAGTTAGAAGAAACTGGCGCTATGGCGTATACGACTGTTGTAGCAGCAGCGGCAGCGGATCCAGCAGCAATGCTTTTCCTTGCTCCGTACTCTGGCTGTACAATGGGCGAATACTTCCGTGACCGCGGTGAAGATGCGTTAATCATTTATGATGACTTATCTAAACAAGCAGTTGCGTATCGTCAAATTTCATTGCTTTTACGCCGTCCACCAGGTCGTGAAGCTTACCCAGGTGACGTATTTTATCTTCATAGTCGTCTACTTGAACGTGCTTCTCGTGTATCTGCTGACTATGTTGAGAAATTCACTAACGGTGAAGTTAAAGGCCAAACTGGTTCATTAACTGCATTACCGATTATTGAAACTCAAGCGGGTGACGTATCTGCATTCGTACCAACGAACGTAATTTCGATTACTGATGGTCAGATCTTCTTAGAAACATCATTATTCAACGCAGGTATTCGTCCTGCTGTGAACGCGGGTATCTCTGTATCTCGTGTTGGTGGTTCTGCTCAAACTAAGATCATCAAAAAATTGTCTGGTGGTATCCGTACTGCTTTAGCACAATATCGTGAATTGGCTGCGTTTGCTCAGTTCGCTTCTGACCTTGATGAAGCAACTCGTAAGCAACTTGAGCATGGTCAACGTGTAACTGAATTAATGAAGCAAAAACAATATGCTCCATATTCAATTGCTGACCAAGCTGTTTCTGTATATGCATCTAACGAAGGCTACATGGCTGACGTAGAAGTGAAGAAAATTGTAGACTTTGATGCTGCATTAATTTCTTACTTCCGTTCTGAACATGCTGCGTTAATGCAACAGATCGATGAAACTGGTGATTGGAACAAAGACATCGAAGCAGCATTCAAAGCTGGTATTGAAAGCTTTAAAGCGACTCAAACTTACTAATTTTCAAACTGTTGAAATTTAGTGTCGGTTTGGTTCACGGAATCAACCTTCGAGGGCTCGAAAGGGCCTTCGAATACTAGGTTAAGCGTATGGCAAATTTAAAAGAAATTCGCGCCAAAGTAGCTAGTATCAAAAGCACGCAGAAAATTACTCGCGCGATGCAGATGGTAGCAGCTTCTAAGATGCGTCGTGCGCAAGAGCGCATGGCTCAGGGCCGTCCGTATGCCGAAAATATGCACCGTGTAATTGCTCATTTAGTACAAGCGAACCCTGAATATAAACATCGTTATATGGTTGAACGCCCAGTTAAGCGCGTTGGCTATATCATCGTGTCATCAGATCGCGGTCTTGCTGGTGGTTTGAACATTAACTTGTTCAAGAAAGTGGTAAAACACGTTCAACAGCAACAAGAGCAGTCAATTGAAGTTCAATTTGCTTTGATTGGTCAAAAAGCGGTTTCGTTTTTTAAAAACTACGGCGGTAAAGTACTTGGTGCAACCACTCAAGTGGGTGACACTCCAAGTCTTGAACAGTTGTCTGGTTCTGTACAAGTCATGTTGGATGCATACGATAAAGGCGAATTAGATCGCATTTATTTGGTGTCTAACGGCTTTGTAAATGCCATGACTCAAAATCAAAAAATCGAACAACTTGTTCCTTTAGCAGCTGCTGAAGACGACAAGACTCTTAACCGCCAATACGGTTGGGATTATATCTATGAACCAGAAGCTGAAGAGCTTTTAAACGGTTTATTGGTTCGTTATATCGAGTCTGTGGTATACCAAGGTGTGATCGAAAACATCGCGTGTGAGCAATCTGCTCGTATGGTTGCAATGAAAGCTGCAACGGATAACGCGGGTGAATTGATCAAGAACCTACAACTTATTTATAACAAGCTGCGTCAAGCCGCGATTACTCAGGAAATTTCTGAGATCGTTGGTGGTGCCGCTGCCGTTTAACATTATTTTGAATTGAGGAGACAGCAA
The DNA here is from genome assembly GCF_056783825.1 of Acinetobacter sp. 24-47-39. Lineage (NCBI taxonomy): Bacteria > Pseudomonadati > Pseudomonadota > Gammaproteobacteria > Moraxellales > Moraxellaceae > Acinetobacter > Acinetobacter sp. 24-47-39. The sequence continues at coordinate 20,442 of NZ_JBWYIP010000012.1, read as the reverse complement.
TGAGTAGCGGTCGTATCATTCAGATCATCGGCGCGGTTATCGACGTCGAGTTTGAACGCAACAGTGTTCCTAAGATCTATGACGCTCTTCAGGTTGATGGCACTGAAACTACATTAGAAGTTCAGCAACAACTTGGTGACGGCGTTGTACGTACAATTGCGATGGGATCTACAGAAGGTCTTAAGCGTGGTTTGAACGTAACTAACACAAACGCCCCGATCTCTGTACCAGTTGGTCCAGCGACGCTTGGTCGTATCATGGACGTTCTTGGTCGCCCGATCGATGAAGCTGGTCCTGTTGCAACTGAAGAGCGTTTACCGATTCACCGTCAAGCGCCTTCTTATGCAGAACAAGCTGCTTCTACTGACCTTTTAGAAACTGGTATTAAAGTCATTGACTTACTTTGCCCGTTCGCTAAAGGTGGTAAAGTTGGTCTGTTCGGTGGTGCCGGTGTTGGTAAAACTGTAAACATGATGGAGTTGATCAACAACATCGCTAAAGCGCACTCAGGTTTATCTGTATTCGCTGGTGTTGGTGAGCGTACTCGTGAAGGTAACGACTTCTATCACGAGATGAAAGACTCTAACGTTCTTGACAAAGTAGCAATGGTTTACGGTCAGATGAACGAGCCACCAGGTAACCGTTTACGCGTAGCGTTAACTGGTCTTACTATGGCTGAGTATTTCCGTGATCAAAAAGACGAAAACGGTAAAGGCCGTGACGTATTATTGTTCGTAGACAACATCTACCGTTATACACTAGCAGGTACTGAAGTATCAGCACTTCTAGGTCGTATGCCATCTGCAGTAGGTTACCAACCGACACTTGCAGAAGAGATGGGTGTTCTTCAAGAACGTATTACTTCTACTAAGTCTGGTTCGATTACATCTATCCAAGCTGTATACGTACCTGCCGATGACTTAACGGATCCATCTCCAGCGACTACGTTCGCTCACTTGGATGCGACAGTTGTATTGAGCCGTGACATCGCTTCACAAGGTATTTACCCTGCGATCGATCCACTTGACTCTACTTCACGTCAATTAGATCCATTAGTTGTTGGTACTGAGCATTACGAAATCGCTCGTTCAGTTCAAAACGTTCTTCAACGTTATAAAGAATTGAAAGACATTATCGCAATTCTTGGTATGGACGAATTGTCAGAAGAAGACAAGCTTACTGTATACCGTGCACGTAAGATCCAACGTTTCTTCTCTCAACCGTTCCACGTAGCAGAAGTGTTTACTGGTGCTCCTGGTAAACTTGTACCGCTTAAAGAAACTATTCGTGGCTTTAAAGGTCTTCTAGCTGGTGAATACGATCACATCCCAGAACAAGCGTTCTATATGGTTGGTGGTATTGACGAAGTTATTGCTAAAGCCGAGAAACTTTAATTAGCTACCTAATTTAGGAGGTTCTCATGGCGACTATGCAATGTGACGTTGTAAGTGTTAAAGAGTCTTTGTACTCAGGCACTGTAACTATGCTAATTGCTAAAGGTGCTGGTGGTGAGTTAGGTATTATGCCTGGCCATGCTCCACTAGTAACTTTACTTCAACCGGGCGCGATTCGCGTTCAGTTGGAGAATGGTACAGAAGAATTAATCTATGTATCTGGTGGTGTTCTTGAAGTTCAACCGCACGTTGTTACGGTTCTTGCAGATACTGCAGTCCGTGCAGAAAACTTAGATGAAGCTGCAATCGTTGAAGCACGTAAAAATGCTGAAACTTTGTTAGCAAATCAAAAGAGCGATTTGGACGCTGCTGCTGCTTTGGCTGCGCTTGCAGAAACAGCTGCACAGTTGGAAACCATCCGCAAAATCAAAAACCGCGCTCAATAAGAGACGGTTTGAGATTGAAAAACCACCCGAAAGGGTGGTTTTTTTTATATATATCTATTTAGAATATGATTCATTTAACACTTTATTGAAAATCTGTTATAAATGTTTATTGTACAGGTTAGTTTAAATAGCTTCTCAAAAATGACAAATGTTTAATTATTAATAGTTAAAAATAAATTTTCTATATAGCAGTTAGGTTTAAGACATGATTAAAAAGTTTGTATTTACTATATCAATCCCTATTGTGCTATTTGGTTGTTCTGTCACTACGACCCCAAATGGAAAGCAGGTAGACATGTTACCGCTTATTTCAGATAAAAATAGATATTTAAATGTAGATGATAAAAATTTGAGTAAAGCAGAGAAGCTTGAAAATTATTCAAATCAGCTATCTGAATTTTATGGTAAGCAAAATAGTGCATATATTAGAGTTCTACCACGTCCTTCATATCAAACAAATGATCGGTTTACCCCTATCCCATTCATGGTTTATGAAATTGACTCCAATCCAGTGAAAATATTCGAAAATACAATGTTTAATCCAAACAATGTTCGGATAACAGAATATGCTCAACATGATCTAAGAATTCCAATTGGAAAGCACGATTTAATTATTGTAAATGGGCTTGGGAATTCACGTTGGTTTACAAAGATAGATGAAGTAAATTTTGAAAAAGATAAGAAGTACGTTATTGGTGCAGATGTGAAAAAAGGGCAAAATGCTCAAATTTTTATAGCAGAATACGAAATAGATAATCGATTTAAAGTCGTAGAACCCGAACACTTCATTATTAAAAAGAAAATTATCGAAAATATACCAATAGGGAATTTAAAAAGTGTCAAAGTTTATTAAAACTCCATTCACAGTCATTATGATTTCAATACTTGGTTTACACGGATGTGTCAGAATGATGTATCCGACATCTGAGACGGAATTAATGAGCAAATCGATCAATGGAGGAGTAATTACCGATTTGGAGATAGATTATGTTCAAGCCTATGCGAATTTAAAGCAGGCGTATAAACAATGTGTTGAAATCAAAGATGTAAATGGTTCATTAACTGTGAATTCATATTTAGATCGCGATAAAAAGATGGGTACTTTTACGGGTAATTTGCCTTATGGGGCGCTTTTCTTTAAAACGACTTTAGAAGCTACGAGTGAGAATTCAACAAAAATAACTTATTATGCGACAAAAATGTCAGCTTTGAATCAAAAATTGTTTCATAAGCGCATTGAGCAAGATCGTATTAGAGCTTTGGGTCAGGATAATAAATGTAATAAAAATTAGATATCCTTTTTGAGATGGGGGTGTATGTAAACTCCCCATTCCCAACAATCTTTACCTTAAAAATCTGATCAAGCCCTTCATCTAAACTCGGTACTTCTAGCTTTTGATAAATCGCTCGAACACCCAATTCAGGAATATTAGTCTTACCTTCAAGGTAGCTATTACTCTGTTAAGTACAATTTAAATCTGTTTCAAAATAATAAGAAACAACTTCAAAACTGCTTATTAAGAAGCTGAGTTTAAAACAGCACGTTCTACTTTGATTGATATTGTTGATCACCGTCTTACTAGTTGAAGTTAAACAGTAGGAGTTATGTACATCTACTTATAACTTTACCAAGAACTACGTAACGATTTGCACCAAACTGTAAACGATGCCTGAGTTGAATAAAAATAATGCTAAGTTGATTGATGTAAACAAAATTTTTGAGCACTTTTAGCTTATCTAGAGTTTGCGCAGCTAACGCGCACTTCAATGAATACGCTTAAATCAATACATAGCATTGAACTGTAAATTTTTATTGGCATGAAGGGAAGAATTATGAGTTATCAATCCATTAACCCATTTACCAATACTGTATACAAAGAATATCCATCACACCAACAACAAGATATTGATCGTGCTTTGGATTCAGCCGAATCTATTCTTAAATCAGATTGGGTAAAAAATGTAGATGAGCGCGTAAAAGTTTTACAACGTTTGGCAGCATTATTTAGAGAAAAAAAGAGTGAATTAGCCAAGCTCATTACTTTAGATATGGGTAAGCTCATTGAACAAAGTGAAGGTGAAATCGAATCCTGTGCTCAAATTGCTGAGTACTATGCAAAAAATACTGAACAATTTCTGAAATCAGTCCCCTATAAAACTGAGTTAGGCGAAGCTTGGGTGGAGCATCATCCATTAGGTATTATCATGGCTGTCGAACCATGGAATTTCCCATTTTATCAATTGGTCCGTGTATTCGCACCAAACTGTGGTATTGGAAATCCTGTATTGGCCAAACATGCAGGTATCGTTCCACAATGTGCTGAAGCATTTGAAAAACTCGTATTAGAAGCAGGAGCACCTAAAGGTGTTTGGACCAACCTATTTATCAATACCGATCAAGTCGCAGATATTATTGCAGACAAACGTGTGCGCGGTGTTGCATTAACTGGTTCAGAAGGAGCGGGTAGTGCCGTCGCTGCGCAAGCAGGCAAACACATTAAAAAGTCTACGCTTGAATTGGGTGGGAATGATGTATTTATCGTGCTGGATGATGCGGACTTAAACAAAGCGATTGAGATTGGCTGTAAAGCACGTGTAAATAATACAGGACAGGTGTGTACTGCAGCAAAACGATTTATTTTGCATAAAGACATCGCTGATCAGTTTAGAACGGGTTTAATTGAAGCATTTAAAGCGCTGAAAATTGGCGACCCATTAGATCGTAGTACCACATTGGGACCACTCTCATCGGAAAGTGCGCTTAAAAACTTGATTAAACAAGTGGATAAAGCAGTTCAGCAGGGTGCAACGTTGGTTATCGGTGGCAAAGCAATTGAGCATGATGGTTATTTCTATGAGCCGACAATTTTAGAAAATATTAGTCGAGATAATGAAGCTTGGTACGAAGAATTCTTTGGGCCAGTTGCTCAGATTTATGTTGCGGAAAATGAGGATGAAATCGTTGAAATTGCCAATGACTCTAATTATGGTCTTGGAGGTGTAATTCATTCTCAAGACATAGAGCGTGCAAAAAAATTAGCTTCTAGAATTGAAACAGGAATGGTGTGGATCAATTGGTTAACAGATACTGCTCCAGAATTACCATTTGGTGGCGTAAAGAATTCTGGTTATGGTCATGAACTGGCAGATTTAGGTTTTCAGGAATTTGTACAAAAAAAATTAGTGGTGGTGAAACAATAAAGTCTTTGAAATAAAGCGATCTTCGGGTCGCTTTATTATTTGGAGTCTAATATTAAATGGTGGTATTCACCTGCACCTTTTATCTTAATATGATGTATTTCATCAAACCCTTCTTGAAAATCAGGTACTTCTAACTTCTTATATGTTGCTCGAACACCGACTTCAGGAATATTGGCTTTACCGCTTCGTTGACCATTGCGTTCTAGCGTACTTTTTAAATCTGTTTCAAAGTAATATGAAATGACTTCAAAACCTGCTGTTTTGGCACGTTGAATATAACGAGCACGGTCTGCTTTGGTTGGGTTGGTATTGTCGATCACCGTTTTGGTTTTAGAGGTTAGACATGCTTCAAAGATCATGTTCTCCCGATGGCGAGTTTTTAGCATGTCTAAGTTAATTCTTAAATGTGAATGCGCCAAATGTAAAAGATAGTAGCTTGATTTGCCTGAAGCTTGAACTCCAGTGAAGATGATCAGTTGCATGGTTCAATTACATTAAAAGTATAAAGCTGAATTAAATCACGGCTTAGACTTTGCTACAATTCAGGTATAAGTCTAATAAATCCAAATAAAATAATGTATGGTCAAAGTCTAATTATCGCGCTAAGCATATTCACCTTCAGTCAGCTCACCGCATGTCAAAATTATTATTTAAGTCAGCCCAATGAACCTACTGAAGCGGCCTTGGTTGCCAACTCGTATAAAAATGGTTTAAGTGCTGAAATCGAGTTGGATTATCTCAGCGTATTTCAAAATCTGAGACAAGCATATCGTCGATGTATCGGTTTCACACGTGATGATGACCTAGTCTTTACTGAAAATAAGCTTGAAGAGCATATTGAAATGGCAACCCTATTTGCTCGAACAGAACGTGGTGAATATGTTCATAAGGCAACTGTAGAAAAGTTATCACCTACATTGACAAGATTTACCTTGTATTTGCCTCAACGTTATCCTTTTCCCAATGCGCGTTTTGAACAGGATATTAAACGAGCATTGGGCAAAGATGAATACTGTAATATTTAAACCTTGTTAAGCCCCATCTGAACTCATTTGTTCAGGATATTCCTTGCGTTTACCACCTTCATAGCTGGCAAAACGAGGTGTTTCACGTGAAAACGTTGGAGCATCGCTTGGCCAAGGCCAGTCACCAAAATGGGTCTCACGATATCGTTTGAATGCAACATCAAGTTCTTCTTTGCTGTTCAATACAAAAGGCCCTCGCATTGCAACTGGTGCACCAATAGGTTCACCTTCTAACCATAAGATTCTCGCTTCTTGATCACCTGCTTCAAGTTGAATTTCGGTGTCAGCTTTAAGCTCTACAAGATGTTTGAATTGAATGGTTGAATCAGCAATATTTAAAGTTGAACCCTGATAGAAGTAAGCAAATCGAGTGGAGGTCGCGGTGGTAGCTGGAATTTCAAGATGTGCGCCAGCTTCTAAAGTAATTAAGTATATATTCACTTTATTTTCTGCTGCAGCTGCCCAAGAATGTGGTGGGCGACTTAATGCATTTTGATTTTGATATTGTCCTGAAATAACTCGTACATCAATGCTGCGAGACTGGTGATCAGTCGCTTTCACATGTGGAATTTGTTCACGCCAAAACATTTTGTAATCAGCAGGTTGTTTTTTTTGTTCTGGAGATGAGTTAAACCAAATTTGAAATAATTCAAAAGGATTCTCTCGATCCTGATGGATTAATGGGAACATTTCACAGTGTTCAACACCATTTCCCGTACTTAGCCATTGCACATCGCCTGCAGCATATCGTCCACCATTACCCAAGGAATCAAAATGATCGACATAACCTTGTTCCACTAAAGTAATGGTTTCAAAACCCGTGTGTGGATGTTCGGGAAAGCCGGGAACAACACTACCATAATACATATTGAATTCTTGATTGATTGCAGGATGAACTGGTCCCATTTCAGCATTCCCGGCAGGGTAGTGATCAATATGATGAGCAGTAAAGATGAAAGGATCTTTTAAATCTAAACGAAAAGTAATAGGAGTTATATTATAGATGGGTGAGGTAGACATGCCGACTCCATGATATTTGAATTATTTAAGATCCAAATTAAAGAGAAATCCCTCACTCCACCATCTCTATTTTGTGAGAATAATGTATATCAATCCTCGGCTCGATTATTTTCTGTAGATGATCCGGACTGAGTCAAAAGCATACTGGCTAATTTCACCATTTCACCTTGGATATTACCCATTTGCTTTTCTAAAGCTGCAAAATCGATGTTGTTTAAATTCACTTGGCCGTTTAGTAATGGTGAAGCTAATACATTTTCATTTGCCGTTAAAATATTAGAACGAATCTGGGCAATTTCTTGGCTTTTTAGGTCAAGTCCTGTCAACGCATCGTTAAAGCCCAGTAATTGAGATTTCAAACTTTGCACTGACTGATCTAACTTTTGTGGATCTTTATTATTTACAGCTTCTTCTAAATCAGATTGTAGCTGTTGAATTTGCTCAATATATCCACCTGCTTTCAGCTGTACATCTGCCACATCACGTACAATATAAAACATATTGCCTGACTTTAAGTCAGCTGGATCAGTGACTTGGACAGGAGAAGATTCTTCAGCATTAGCTGCTGTTGATTCCTTTTCTTGATCGGGTTGTGGTTGCGGTTGACAACCTAACATCACGAGACCGAAGCCAAATAATGCAAAAGGGGTAATAATGCTTTGAAATACTTTCATTAATAAAACCAAATCGTTAATCACTTCATTCCAAGATACGATACAAATATGAGTTAAATCTGAATATTTGCAAAGCAATAACAAAAATTTTGATGTGAAAGAGTAACTTATGATTTTGACAGATTAATGAAGATATTTATTGAATTGAATAAGAAATAATCAAGTGACAAGATCGTCACTTGATCTTGATGAGATTATTTCGCCAGTTCAGCATTAATTGCATCAACAATACGCGCATCATCTGCAGTGATGTCTGGTGCAAAACGAGCAACGACTTCCCCTGTTTTTGAAACTAAGAATTTCTCAAAATTCCATAATACTTCAGGGGGATTATTAGGCGTTAAACCATAATCAACCAGATCTTTCCGCCAAGGCCCCTCACCAAGACGCTCTGGAATGGCATTTGTTAAAGCTTCATATAGCGGATGTTTATTCTCCCCAACCACTGGAATTTTCGCAAAAAGAGGGAAGTCCACTTGATAATTCACTGAACAAAATTGTTCAATCTCTTCATTGCTTCCTGGTTCCTGTTCAAGAAAGTCATTGGAAGGAAAACCAAGAATTTCGAATCCTTGTTGTTTTTTTTCACTATAGAGTTTTTGCAGACCTTCGTACTGTGGCGTAAGGCCGCATTTAGATGCTACATTCACGATCAATAATACTTTGCCTTCGTATTGCGATAAATCAACAGCCTGACCCTGAATTCTATTTACTGGAATGTTATAAACTGAAGCCATTTCAATGTCCTAATCATAAAGTACTTAAAATATGTAGATTGAAAATACCATGGCATATAGATCTCACCAAGGTGTCTACAGTGAAAAAAAACAGGCCTGACGGCCTGCTTTATGAGTTAAGATTTTGTCCCGACTTGGTTTTTAAGATTCTGCATGTCCTGTAATAAGCTTTGTTGTAACTCAACAGCTTTCTTTTGTAGTTCAGTGATTTCATTCATATCAGGCTTTTCTTTAACACCTGCTTCTGCGAGGTCCAATCCAAGCTCATTCGATTCTTTCATTTTATCTCGAAGAGATGCACCTTCAGTACTTTTGAGCGCAAGTTTGTCTAGATCATCATTAAATTGATCCACATAGTTATCCATCTTCTCAACCACTGCGTCTAATTCAGCTTTATTATTGTTTTGCGCAGCTTGTGTCACTTCGTTTTGAAATGCCAAAGCCTCTTGAGCTTTTGTATTTGAAATTTGATCCAGTAAATCTAAGTCATGTTGAATATCTGCATTTACATTGGTACTTAATGTATTGCTTTGAACTGTTTCAGCGGCAGTAGGTGAGGATTGATCGTTAGACTTTTTATCACAAGCGGTTAGAAAAACAGCTGTAGTGCATAGTGATGCAATGAGAAGTTTTTTCATAATTTATCCTTTTTATATGCTCGGTTCAATGCACTCACATTCACGATGAAGCACATTGAAAAATATTCAGTTAACCCGTTGATGGGAAAATTCAAGCATTTACGATCTCATAGCTCACACACAGCTTCTAGTGTTGTTTTGTAGAGGAATCCCTGTAAAAAAGTGAAAAGTGTTTTAAAATAGAACAGCACTCTACTTAATTTTTTAAGTAAAAATATTAGACTTAGATGGCTGTTCTGCAGTCATTAACAATGAGGGGGGTGTGTTTCATGGAATGAAAAAGTCTAAAAATTGATGAAATCTTGATCTTAACGATTAAATAAAAATTAGGATGAAAATATGACATTTGAAAAAAAGCATTTGCTCTGGGCTCTATCATTGCCAGTCATTGCTGTATTGATTTGGTCGTTGAATATAGCCATTACACGATATGTTGCAGAGTATATTTCACCTGTCAGTATTAGTTTTTATCGTTGGATTATTGCCTTTTTGATTTTAACACCCTTTATTCTACCTAAAGTCATCAAACAGCGTACTTTGGTACGACAAAATATAGTGAAATTAGCAGTGCTGAGTGCATTTGGTATGGTGCTTTATCAGGGGTTAGCTTACACCGCAGCACATTACACGACTGCAACCAATATGGGCATAATTAATGCCTTTATTCCAATTTTCACCATTTTTGTTTCACTGATGATTTTAAAAGAGTTTCCAACTCGATTTGCAGTGGTGGGTAGTATTTTATCATTTATCGGCCTGATTTATGTTATCAGTCAGGGGCGTCTAGATACACTGATTCATCTGGGTGGGCATTGGGGCGACATGATTATGATCGTCGCGGTATTCTTCTATGCTTTTTATGGTGTATTTCTCAAAAAGTGGCAACTCGAGCTCCCTTTAATGATTAGTCTTTATATTCAGATTGGTTTTGCAGTGTTGTACCACTTACCATTCGTTGCCGTATTGGGTCTCGATGCAATTGATCTGGATAACGGCTTGAGTGTGTTATATGCGGGAATTTTCCCTTCGATTATTGCGCCGTTAGTATGGATGTTGGCTGTTCAACATTTAGGCCCAAATCGAACCAGCATCTTTATGAACTTAATGCCAATCTTTACCGCCATCATTGCTTATGTTTGGTTAAAAGAAGCATGGACGATTTATCACAGTTTAGGCGGAATCGGGATTTTGATAGGTATTGCTTTAGCACAGAAAAAAACTTCATTCATAAAGGCTAAGAGTGTTTAAAAAACAGACAATCGATTTATTTTTTTATTATACTTAAAATCTATAAAAGCTTATTGATCTAAATTAACTATCATTAGGCTTTTTAAAAAGTAAAATTAATAATTAAAAATAGGTACTTAATTATATCAATTGAACTAATAAATAATCTTTATAAGAAAAATGATGATTTGAAACTCTAAGTCTTAGTAATTGTGTAATATTTTTTTTTGTAGCATAATATGCGTACTGCAGAGAAAGCGATAATACACTCTTTTTCTGTACAGATGAATTTCTGAACCCTCTGGATGTGATTAGCACATCCTTTTATATGCTCAGTCAATACCTTTATGACTGAGCTTTTTTTTGTCTTAAATAATAAGTTTTAAGTCTCAGCATATCATGCTTTTTAAGCACGAATGACATCACCAGTTTCTGCATCTAATATTCGGCTAGGTTCTTGGCTCAGGCCTAAATCTCCATTTAAATAATTTAATTCAGCACCAAAGTACTGATTGACTTCTTGCAATGAGCGAGCGGGGTCTAAACCAGCAGGATTTGCACTGGTTGAAACAATAAACCCATCAAATGCGTTGCACAGTGCGATGCAAAGAGGGTGGTTGGTGACTCGAATAGCAACCTTAGGATGTTTGCCTCGAATCCAAAGTGGTATTTGCTCATCAGCAGGGAGAAGCCATGTTGTGGCGCGATCTTGATAAGATGTTTGTGACCAACTTTCAATTACCGCATCACGGCGGTCTTGAGGAAGCTTTGATAATAAATGTTCAACCTGACTGACTTGACCAGCCAGTAAGATCACCCCTTTTTCGATAGGGCGTTGTTTTAATCTTAAAATTTCTTTAAAAGCATTTTCATTAAAAGGGTCGCAACCTAAGCCCCATACTGCTTCTGTAGGATAAGCCAAAACTTGACCTTGTTTTAGACATTGAGCAGCCTCAGCAACTGAGGTTGTTAACATAAGCGTTCACCATTCTCTTGATTAAAAGACTATTGTGAACCTTAATTTTAATTACGGCAACGAAGGTATAACCCAGATTGTTGAATACAGCGTCCTAAAAGTTCTAACTCCATCAAGTGACTGGTGAGTGTCGCTGTGTCTAAATCAAGGGTTGCAGCAATTTGATCGAGATCGCGTCCAACCCAATCTAATTGTTGAAATACAGCTAACAGATGTATAGGAATCGAATGCTCATCATCCTCATACTTACTTAACTTTGGATGGTCTACTGAATGAACTATTTCGTCATTTTGGAACTCATTAGGATTGTTTTTTCGTGACAGAGATGCTTGTTGATGTTGCCATTGAGTCGGCAGGGCTAAATCTTCAATGATCTGATCAGGATGATCAACTAAGATGGCACCTTCACGAATCAACTGATGGCAACCTTGATGAAATTCACTATAAATATGACCTGGAATTGCAAAGGTCGTTTTACCTTGATTTGCAGCAGCTTGGGCCGTAATTAATGAACCACTGCCCAATTGAGCTTCCGCTACCAATATTCCTAAACTTAAGCCACTTACGATTCTATTTCTGCGTGGAAAATTATGCTGAAGCGGTTTTGTACCGGGTAAAAACTCAGAAATGATGGTCCCGTTCTGCTTCAAGATTTGATCATGTAATGGGCGATTTTGTGATGGGTAAATTAAATCTAATCCTGTACCGATAACGGCGATTGTTCTGCCATGTTGCAAAGCACCCTGATGGGCTGCTTCATCAATCCCTTGTGCTAATCCACTCGTGATATAAAAACCTTGATCACTCAGATAATACGCAAAATCATATGCGACTTGTTTGCCATGTGGACTTGGTTTACGGCTTCCAACAATGGCAATTTGTGCTTCAGATAAATGTTGTGCTTTACCTTTCCCAAATAAAATTGGGGGGCGGTCATGATAGGGCATCAATTGCTGAGGGTAGTCTGGATCTTGCTCAGTGAGTATAAAATCAGAATGTTGATGAATTTGATACAGAATTCGCTCAAATTCTTGTTGCTGTTGATCAGAGAAAAATTGAGATGCACGCTCGATATGGTTTTTATGTAAGTTGAGCTGATGCCATTGATTTAGATGATTTTTCTGTACAGCATCTTGAGCTGAACCAAAATGCTGAACAAGTTTTTGATAAGCACTGAGTGAATGTTGAACGAGATACCAGAGTTTAATATAAGCCAACTGATGGTCGTTAATCTCGTTCAACATATCCGCACCTAATTTTAATTTTCAACCATTGGTGATGGTTCTAATACAGCACCTACTTTAATTGGAAGTGCGCTGTCTAGCACGTAAGCGTAACTTAATTGATCGAAAGTTTTAAAAATCATTAAGTTGCCCACACGCTGATTAGGCAGTTGAATATTTTCTTTGGTCTTCGGGTCTTTAACCACTTCGCCTTGTTGGAAAATACTTAACACGTGACCATTTTTTGCACCGTGAACGTTTCCTCGGTTAATGGTGACAACACTATGTTGAGCTGCTGTACCAATAGAACCCATAACACGAATCACTTGACCGCCTGGCTGAATATCCGTTGTTGCCGTTGGATAGAAGAGGCTTGGTAATTCATTTTGAAATTTAGGTAAAACGTAATCACCGCGACGAACTTCGGCATTAAAACTTTGTTTAAGCTCTAAGGTTGAAATTTCATTTTCGTTGGCAACAGCGACTGCAGTAGCTACCTCAATCAGTTCAAGTGCACCTGTGTATTTTTTCCCTTTTTCATCTAAGAAAACATACGGTTCAGCTTCACGATAAACACCGTAGCTTTGTCCAGGGTTAATCCCTTGACCACGTGCATAAACTGTTTGACCTTCCCCAGCAACGATACGACGATCTGCCGAACCGAGAATATAAGGTGTGCTTTGCAAAGCATCAGGCGCAACGATAATACTTCTTTCTAGCCAAGGTTGAATATCATCCAAGGGAATAATTGGAATGGTATTCCCTAAGCTTTCAACACGTACTTGAGGTTTTAGATTGATAGCACCAAGATGACGACGAATAACGCCTTCACAACCGTCACCTTCATCTTTACCAATCAGTGGACGCCCATCTAATGTACAGAGTAGTAAGCGATCACCTGGGTAGATCCAGTGTGGATTTTTGACATGTTTATTGGATGCCCAAATTTCTTTCCAACGCCAAGGTGAGCGCAAAAATTTACCTGAAATGTCCCACAAAGTGTCGCCTTTTTTGACCACATAAACGTGAGGAGCACCGGCCTTAATCGATGGTGGGCTTACATTTGGACTGGCTTGTGTCATTTGCGCGGTAAACAAGCCCGCACTAATGCAAATTGCAAGTGAAAGGCAGCGTTTCTTTAACCCCAGAGCATGTGAAAAAGCCATGCCATTGAAAACCTTTTTCATTATCATAATTCCTAAAATTATGTATCTATTTGCGCTATAATACGCATATTACACGTATTATTTGATGAAGCATTAACTTCATTTAATTTTTAAGATCAATGGCATAGCCGGTGAGGAGCAGCATGGCCTTATTACCAATTTTAAGTTTTCCTGATCCCCGTTTGCGTACTATTGCCAAACCTGTAGAGGAAGTGACGGATGAAATTCGTCAACTTGCTGCAGACATGTTTGAAACCATGTATGAAGCACCAGGTATTGGTCTAGCTGCAACCCAAGTTGATCATCATATTCAGCTTATCGTCATGGACTTGTCTGAAGATAAAAATCAGCCGATGGTTTTTATTAATCCTAAAGTCACCCCATTAACTGAAGATACCCAACCTTATGAAGAGGGTTGTCTATCAGTTCCACAAATATACGATAAAGTTGAGCGTCCGTCACGCGTCAAAATTGACGCAATTAATTTAGAAGGGCAAGCTTTTGAATTAGAAGCTGATGGTCTTTTGGCAGTATGTATCCAGCACGAAATGGATCATCTGAACGGGAAATTATTTGTTGATTATCTATCTCCTTTAAAACGCCAAAGAGCGCGTGAAAAGGTAGAAAAAGTCGTTCGTCAGCGTCAAAAAGAAAAAGTTGCTGTAAAGCGTTAATTTTCTAAGAACTTTAAATATATTGATAAAGCCCAATTTCGATTGGGCTTTGTTATAATTGCTCAAATTTTATTTGGAATGACAATTTGTTCCGCAATGGGTTGCTGCTGAGTTTCGCAGCAGTATTATTACAGATCGCTGTTTTTCTTCAGCCTTTGCTTCCAGCGCAATATCAAATTGCGCCGGTCTGCGAAACGATCACCCGTGCCTTATTCGAACAGCCTAATCATTCTAGTATTACAACGCTCGCTCATCATGCTCATCATGGTTCCACTTCACATGCGTTACATGAACATCATGAGTCTAAGCGCTATGTTGAATCCTCGCATAGTGGGCACGATCATCATGACCCAAACCATCAATGCCAATACTGTACTGTATTTGGTAATTTGATTTTGCCACCTGAGCTGAATGTTAAAGAAGTTTTTGTACGTTTGAATATACGTTTGATCGCATTCCAAAAAGCGTTCAAACATATTTATTTCGACTTACAGCGTTTATTCCTTTTACCTCAAGGTCGGGCACCACCACTCTTTTCTTAAATGTTGTCTTTATTTTTAGGGTCTTGAATGACTCTAGCATTGTCATATTTAAATTTTGAGTGAATATATCATGGCTCAGCCAAAATTCTATTTACAGCCACTAGCGGCTGCGATTTCCATTGCCTTTATTTCGCAAACTTCATTTGCTGAAGTCCAATCTACAGCGTCAAATACAACACCTGATACACACACGACGAACTTAGCGCCAATTGTTGCTACAGCTCTACAAGGTAATGATGCTAATGGCTTGATTGTACGGGCAAACCCGAAGCAACCCATTCAGCCTATTCCTGCGTCGGATGGCGCAGATTACTTACAAAGTATTGTAGGGTTTAGCAGCGTAAATAGTGGTGCAGGTACGAATGGTGATGTGACCTTTCGTGGAATGTTTGGATCACGAATCAAAATTCTAACAGATGGAACTGAAAATTTAGGCGCATGCCCGAGTCGTATGGATTCACCGACTTCGTATATCTCACCTGAGAGCTATGATCGAATCTCGGTGATTAAAGGTCCACAAACTGTGCAGTATGCCAACACAGGTTCAGCAGCCACTGTGATTTTCGAGCGACGCCCAGAACAATTGAATGATGAAAAAAATTATCGAGGTCAGGCAAGTGTATTAATGGGCTCTTTTGGGCGTTTAGACCAAAATATTGAGGCAGCGGCAGGAGATGAACAAAAATATATTCGAATCAATAGCAACCGATCAGTTTCAAATAGTTATCAAGATGGTAATGGGGCGACCGTGCCATCAGATTGGAAACGATGGAATGCAGATTTAGCATTGGGCTGGACACCTAATGCAGATACATGGATCGAGGTAACTGGCGGTAAGGCTGATGGTGAGGCTGTATATGCTGGGCGAGATATGGATGGTTCTAAATTTGCCCGCGAGAGCTTGGGATTAAGATTTGAGAAAAAGAATCTCTCAGAGGTAGTTAAAAAAGTTGAGGCGCAAGTCAATTACAACTTTAATGATCATGTGATGGATAATTTTAGTTTGCGTGATGTTGATGGCGCGGATCGCGCTATGAATGTGACACGTCGTACTTTGAATGCACGTTTAGCCACAACGATGGAGTGGGATAAAGCAATATTCATTACGGGTGTTGATACTCAGAATAATCAACATGCTGGTGGAATGTATCATTCAAGCATGCCAATGATGAATACTCCACTGACAGAGGATATGAAGTTTCAATCTTATGGCGGGTTCACTGAATTATCATATCCATTGAATGATCATAATAAGTTGGTCACAGGTGTTCGGGTTGATCAAGTTAGGATTAAAAACTTAAAAATGGTTCAAGAACGTCAGGAAACATTACCAAGTGGTTTTATACGGTTTGAAAATCAACATCCAGAGCATGATGCTAAAACCTATATTGGTCTAGGCTATGTAGAGCGCGTACCAGATTATTGGGAGTTATTTAAGACAGATTACCAAGGCAATGCTGTTGCTACTTTCAAGGATTTAGAAACAGAAAAAACCTTACAGTTGGATGTTGGATACCAACATAATCACGGGGCACTCAGTTCATGGGCATCAGCTTATGCCGGTTTGATTAATGATTTCATATTATTGAATTATGACCCAGCAAAAATGACTGGTCATGGTAAAAATGCTGCTGATTCTAGAAATGTTGATGCGACAATCGCAGGGGCAGAAGCTGGAATAGGTTATCAATTTAGTGATGCTGTTCAGGCAGATCTTAGTGCGATGTATGCTTGGGGAAAAAACACAACTGATCATCAACCTTTACCTCAAATATCTCCGCTGGAAGCACGTGTAAATTTAAGATATGTGCAAGAGCGCTTTAACTTAGGTTTATTGTGGCGTGTGGTAGATGGGCAGGATCGTGTCAGTATTAATCAAGGTAATATTGTAGGTAAGGATTTTAAAACGAGTTCAGGTTTCTCAACGCTGTCTTTAAATGGCACTTATCAAATTCATCAAGGTGTCGATTTGAGTATTGGAATTGATAATGTTCTGGATAAAGTCTATACGGAACACTTAAATAAAGCAGGTAGTGCTGGATTTGGTTTTGCACAGAATGAACAATTTATTAATATAGGACGTAATTATTGGGCGCGTGTGAGTATGAAGTTCTAGTCATATTCAGTTTATTTGACGTATTAAGCCTAACACCCATTTAGATCGCCGTCTGAATGGGTGTTTTCTTTAAAATTGTCAGACATAAAATATGAATGTCCTTAAATGATATTGTGATGAGGTTATCATTATTTTAAAAATAATAAAAAAGATGTAATGGATAATAAAATGACAACAATGAGTCAAGTTCATCAACTACATGGTCGTAAAGTAAAGTTTGATTTCAATCATATTCCAAAGCATTGGATTGAAAATGACCCTGTTTCTACCCATATGTTGAATACAGCACATATGATTTTACCTGCGGGTGAGTTTTGGTTTTGCCGTGTATTTAATAAAGCTTTACCGTTCGTCAAAGACGAACAATTAAAAGCAGATGTGAAAGGTTTTATTCAACAAGAGGCGATTCATGGTCGTACTCATCAACACGCACAAGTTTATTTTGATCAACATGGATTAGATGTAAAGCCGTTCATTCAACGCATGCATTATCTTTTTGAAATCCTTTTAGGAGAAAATCCAGTAGGTATCAAAATGATGAAAAAAGTGGTTGGTGAAAAACGTTGGTTAATCTTCCGACTGGGTGTGATTGCAGCTATTGAGCACTATACTGGTGTGGCAGGGCAGTGGAGCTTGGACAATACTTCATTGGATAAAGCCGATCCAATCATGGCTGATCTATTCCGTTGGCATCTTGCAGAAGAAGTTGAACATCGTACGGTTGCGTATGATTTGTTTAAACATATGTTTGAATCAGAGTTTAATTTTCAAATTTCAAAAAATGCTTTGATGACCTTTATCTTCCCTATTATGGCAGCGGTTTGGGTTGAAGGCGGCAAAACAATTTTGAAACAAGATAAAGATGCAGGTAAGTTTAGACATATGGGTACTTTAAGACTCATTATGCAAATGGAAAAAATTAGCCGTAAGACTGATCATATTCCTACCTTCAGTCATTTAACTTTAGCTACTATCCGTTGGTTTAGTCCAAAGTTTCATCCAGTGCAAGAAGGTAATACTCAACAAGCTTTGGATTATCTAGCACGTTCTCCATCAGCACTTCGAGCTGAGCAAGAGGCAACATTAAGAATGTCTTAAAAATATACATGAAAAAACCGAGCCTTAGCTCGGTTTTTTATTTATTGATGCATACTTGCCAGCTGTTTTCCTGCATTTTGATATAAATCGAGAGCTTGTTCTTGTTGTGATCGCCCTTTACGCTGTAAATAAAGATCAAGCTTTGGTATTTTTTTTGCGCCAGCATAAATCACAGTATTTTTGGTCAGTAGGTACAGTGGATACCACGGCAGTATTCGAGGTTTAAGCCCTAAATTTTTCATTTTTTTACGGCCCATAAAGATTTGGGTAACGTCTAAGTGGTTCTGGTAGGCTTTTTTCTGCATGAAACGTTTAAAATGTTTATATTCGCGTTCAAATGGTTCTTTGGATAGGCTTACTGCAAGCTGACGACTACTTTCATCCACTTGAGGATGAGCATAATTCATCCATTGCAATAATTTCCAGCCTTCAGACTCTTTATCAATCAGCCATTGTTCGTCAACACCCATTAACCAGCCTGTATATTTCCAAAAATGCATAATCGCATCGACTTCACTTTTGGTTGGAAAAATACCGATTGCTCGAATACCTAAAAGCATCACACCGCTGAAAGCAATATTTGTCATTGCCTGATCATATTGGTTAATCGGCATTCCCCAAATATCCCAGTCCCAATCTTTGGATTTTTTTAGATGGTAGCGAACTAAAGAATGGATGAAACGCACAAAAATTGTTGAAGTAAAGCCATCATTAAAGCGTTGAAATCCATTCGGCTTAGTAACATCTAGCCACCATTTATGCGTTTCTGCTAAGCGCTTGCCTGCATATTTGCTTAGAGCACCTGTTAAAATCAAAGGTTGATTGAAGCCAGGGTATTGATATCCAGTCATTAGGGCGAGATCACGCATAATAAAAGTGACATTTGCGCCTAAACGATGCGTGAATTGAATTGCACGATCAATTTTTTCTTGATCAAACCAAACAGGCTGTTGTTCCACGAGATCAAAGAATGCTTTGATTTCAGGGACTGGTTTGGGAAGAGCATCTAAGCCTTGATATAACGCCGTTTCAAAAAGCTTTCGATTTTCGCGTGGATTGGTCATCACCCAATCCATTAAGCGATCCATCGGCACATCACCCGTATGTAAACTTTCATTTAACTCTAAATATTCAGCATAAGTTGGAATGAAGTTTTGATCGGTCATTTTATGTAGAAGCTTAGACAATAGATCGCTACGCTTCATTCGCTCATATGAAGCCATACGTTTTGGAATGCTTAAATTTGACATGGTGTAATTAATCTGGTTATTGTTTGATCAAAGATTAATATGAATATTTATTCGCATTCAATTCGCATTATTAGAATGGCAGCTATGAGAAAAAGACCCCAACAACAAAGAGCAAAGCTGGTAGTCGATAGTATTTTGGAAGCGACTCTGATATGCATTTCTGAAATGGGCCTAGATCAAGTCACTACGCCAAAAATATCTGAAAAATCAGGGGTGAGCGTAGGCTCTATCTATCAATATTTCGAAAATAAAGATCAGATAATTTTAGAATTGTTACGCCGTAAGAGTGAAAACTTAGGTTTGTCACTTAAAGCGCTGGCGATGAATCAAGAAGAAATGGATTTAAAAACCTTGGTCGATGTTAGTCTTCAATTCGGATTTGATGTAATGAGAGAAGATAATGGTTTCTTCTTTGAAGTCCTGAAACATTGGCATGGCTACAATAATTCAGAAGCAGCAAAGGTTCTAGAAAAGCATTTTTTTGAAGTTGGTTTATATGTATTTAATCGTTTCTATCGTCATTGGGACTTCGAAACACTTAAGCATAAATCTTTTGTGATTATTAATAGTACCTTGTTCACAATGATGAGGTTTGTAAGTAACAATGATTTTCTTATTTCAGAACAACAGCTTAAGAGAGAACTAAGTGCAATGATTTTGTCTTATTTAGACAGTGATAAGAGTTAAAAGCTCATACAAATAAAATTATATATAAAAAACATATAGTTAATGTGTCATTGGTTTATTAACTATACAAACAAATAGAAAAAATTGAAAAAGTAGTTGCGTAAGAAAATAAATGGCCTATAATGCACATCCATCGGCGGTGATGAAGATTAAAACTTCTGATAAAACAGTGATTTAGCTAAGATTGGTTGAGTTGGGTTTTGGAAAGAAAGTTTAAAAATAATTTGAATTACTGGTTGACTCTTTAGAAATAAAGAGTAATATAGCCGACCTAGCTTGATGCTGACGAAGCATTAAGAAGATCATTAAGAGATTATGAAGAACAACTTGTGTGGATTTTTACTGGTT
>NZ_JBWYIP010000011.1:0-131267 GCF_056783825.1 Acinetobacter sp. 24-47-39 | reverse complement strand
AATTTCTACCAATTATCAATGATAATATATATCGATCAATCAACCAGTAAAAATCCACACAAGTTGTTCTTCATAATCTCTTAATGATCTTTCTAACATCTCGTCAATGATAGAAGCTGGACTCGAAACACTTAACAACTCAGCAATCTGCTTCGTTCGTTTCCGTATATCTCGTCGGTATGGGGTGCATTCTATAGATTTTTTCCTACCTTGCAACCCCTTATTTCAACAAAAACTCATGCGTGTTTATTTTTTAAGCAAATTTATGTTTTTTACACTAAAAAATACACAAAAACGATTAATTAAATTAAAAAACCCCAATTAAATTGGGGATTTTCAGATCAAAAAGCTCTAAATCTTATTCTATGTATTTTTGAGTACTATAATATGAAGTAGGTAATTTTCGAATTGTTTTCATTTCTTGATGACCATCTATGGAATTTAAGTAATTTAAGAATGCTTCTGCATAGTCCAATCCAACTTCTATTCGACGCTCACCTGTAATTTTTTTCAATGTATGATAGTAATCAGCCCCATCAGCTAAAAAATTGATGGTCACAATTTTATATGACTGATTTAAATCTAATGGTATGAGCTGGTCAGCTCCATTTCTGACTTGAATATTTGTAATACGCTTTCCATTAGGCTGCGTCATATCAACTTGCCAAGTTAATCCAGCGGTATACGGATAACTTCCAGTATTTTTTTGTTCAATCACGCCTGAAATGGCATCTTCAAGCGTATCTTTAATTTCTTGACCACTCATATTTAATTGAACGAGCGTATTTTTGAAAGGTAAGACTTGGTAGATATCCGCTACCGTGATATTTCCTTTCGCCAAATCAACTCTTACTCCACCTGCATTTTGAAATGAAATATCAGCATTAAAATATTCTTTGCCTTGTTTAAGAAATGCTTCGGCAACCATTTGTTGAATATCACCACCATGGGCATCGACATGCGCATTTAAATTACACACATTACCTAAAGATGATCGTGAACGATCAAATTGCGTTCCTGGCACGCGTCTCGAACATAAATTATCTACTGCCTGCCCAACAACTTTGGCTGCAAATAATTTTTTAGATTGCTTATAGGGCTCTAAGACACTCAAAATATTTTGATCTTCTTTAACAATAGAAAAAGGAGCTTGTTCTTTTTCGAATTGATGTTCTATATATTTTTTTTCTTGATCACTGACTCTTTCATTATTTTGCTTACGTTTAAAATCATCGCCAATTAACACATGCGGTGTACCCACACAACTTTGAACCGCACCATCTGCATTAAATTTTACGTTAAGCTCACCAACCACATAATTGTATTGCCATGCTTGAGCAACACAAACAGATTCGCCATTTTTATTTTTCAGTTGTAATGGGTAGGCAGCGACAGGAGACATACCATACTTTTCTAATATATGAGGTCCAAACAATGTGTGGGAGTCGCCTCCAATAATCACATCCACATCCGTAAGTTCTTGTGCTAATTTTTGATCTAGTTCATAGCCTACATGTGTTTGTAAAATAATTTTTTTAATTCCCTGTTTTTTGAGTTGATTAATCTCATTTTGAGCTACTGTAATTTCATCTTGGAATAATGTGTCTTGATTTGGTTGAGAGGAGTTTTTAGTTTTTGATGCAATGGTGAGTCCCACAACCCCATATTTTTCCCCATCCCGCTCAAGAACAATAGAATTTTGAATCCGATCTGTCTGATATAAAGGTGAACTCACCCCAAATTCAACATTTGCAGAAAGAATCTCAGTTCGCTCTTTACAGTGTCCTTCGTCTAAAAAACCAATAAAATCTTTTAAGCCTTGATCTTTTGCATCAAATTCATGGTTTCCCAAGGTAAAAGTATCAAAGCACACTGTATTCATCATTTCAGCATCAGCTTTTCCATTTGACAGGTTGTAATACAAATCTCCTGTTATCGCATCGCCAGCATGCATTTTCACCACATTCGGATGATTTTCTGCTATTAGATTCATAAATGTTGCTACACGAGAAAATCCACCACGCGAAACGACTAGTTTTTCTTCACCATGACCTAAATCAAAATTAAAGCTAAGCTCTTCACCATCTAAATGGGAGTGATGGTCATTAATATGAAGAATTTTTAATTCTGAGGGTTGTGTAATATTAGGAATAGGTTTTTGGTCATCTCCACCACAACTACTTAGCAATAACGATGTCGTTAATAGAAGACCTGTTATTTTTATCTTGTTCTTCATTTGAATACTCCTTTTTTAAACCAAGAGTATTCAACGAAGATATGACATTATGATGGTGGATTTATGACACTTTATCGAAATGACTAATTTTATATTTTTCTGCAAATCGCTCAGCTAATGCCGTAATGGTCAAACTCGGATTAACACCAACATTCACAGGAATCGCACTTCCATCAACCACATATAAGCCTTGATAGCCAAAAACCTGATGATTAGAGTCAATCACACCTTTGGAGGAATCTTCAGCCATAACTGCACCACCCAATATATGAGCTGTAACAGATAAGTGCCCCATACTTTCCAACATATTATTCTGTGCTTGACCACCACTTACTTCAGCAAATTTTTCCGCAGCTTCATTTGCTAACGGTATAAAAGACGGCGCTCTTTCTCCAACTGAAACCTGCGTTTTCAAAAAACGCCTAAAACCTCTGAGTGCAGTACGTCCATATACAAATCTTAGTTGATTGTCTGCCTGTTGCATGACGGTTAATACAGTGACACGTTTATGCCAGTTTTTAGAACGCCATGATCGAGTTGAAACAAAGGGGTGCAGAAAAAAATGCTTTAAAACATGGAGTGCACGTTTTAGAGGTTGATCGCCATTGACCAGTGGTCCCATATAAAACTTCATAAACTCATAACTTGCTGGAAATCGATTCTGAGTAATATGTGTTTTGTCATCTGCATGAAAATGACTGGAAATGGTCGTCCCTCTCGTTAAATCCATTGTTTTATCATTATTAGAGATTGCAACAATCGCCTCACTATTGGTTCGAATATACTCACCTAACTGACCAGAAATATTCGGTAGGGTTTTATACACATCTCTTGAAGCAAACAGAATTTCAACGGTTCCTATAACACCTGCGGATATAATGACCTGTTTCGCAGAGTAATCTTGTTTTTCTTTGGAGTTAAATGACTGATATGTATGAATGATATATTTTCCATCAACATGTGAAAGATGAGTCACTTTGGTTTCTGGAATAATCTCAACTCCATTTTTCTCTGCAAGATATAAATAGTTTTTATCCAAACTATTCTTCGCGCCCTGTGCACACCCCGTTATACAATTTCCGCACTGATTACAGCCTATTCGTTCGGGACCTTGACCATTCAAAAGCGGATCACTCACCGATTGATGAGGATCACCAAAGTAAATTCCCTGTGGGACGGTGTCGAAACTATCTCCAGAACCCATTTTTTCTGCTGTTTGTTTTAACCACTCATCTTGCTGACCTTTATATGGATTTAAACTTACACCTAGCATGGACTGAGCCATCTGATAGTGCGGTTGTAATTCCCTCTCCCAGTCTTCTGACAAATGACTCCAAGTTGGATCACGATAAAACTTTTGACCTGGTTTTAACAACACAGCAGCATAAACAACACTGCCACCACCAACGGCAACCCCTCGAACCACACCCATATGTTGGAATACGTCTTGTGCAAGAAAACCCTTCATCCCTAACGTCGGTGCCCAATTTAAGTATTTAGAACTCCGACTTGCACGATGTAAATCATCTTCAGTGAGCCTTCTTCCCTGCTCTAGCACAGCTACTTTTAATCCAAGCTCAGACAATCTTAGCGCAGATACACTTCCACCAAAGCCTGAACCTACAATAATGACATCATATTCAAATTTTGATTTCATACATCACGACTTAGAATAAATGGAAATGAAAAATGCTTTAAAAAAGGAAGATTAATGATAGTCATACACAACATCGTATGTTCATCAAGCTGTCTTAACTCATCAACCACCCAACGCCATGGAATTGGTGCTGTCTCCCCATAATGCAGGGCGATCGTTTGTTTTCCATCAATCAAAGACGCTTCTTCTACACACTCCATTTGAAGCTTTTCACTTTTCTGCCCGTGATTGATTAAAATATTAGTGACTAAATTTTGATTGATGAATTTTTTCCCAAACCATCCCCCCAATCCACTTAAAAATAAACTCGGTGCTGCAGACACTCTTAACCACCAAGGACCAATAAACTGAGCCTTATATTCTCCTTGTCTCATGGAAAGTGGCGCGGATGAAAGTTGTTGATAGGTTGCCTTAATCGAGGACAACGAAGCAGTGATTAAATGCTCCTTACGGATCATGAATTTCTCCCTCAATGATTTTTGTTTTATTCAGCATGTCCTATGCTTCTTTCTGAAATATATCAATCGTTTAAATTTTATTCCACACACATACTTTGATCGATTTCATAAAAAAAGCCGAATGTATGTCACATCCGGCTTTTCAACTTAAATTAATTTCACTTTATTTCTTTAAAAATCCTGATACAAGATTCAACACATTTTGTATATCTGAATTCGCTTCTTGCGGATCGGTCTTGTTTGCTTGAGGTGTAAGCGAATCAATAATTTGTGGTAAAACTGAAGAAATCGCACTGTATACATCCTGTTTAGGAACTTGCGCTTCTTGTGCAACTTGCTCGACATCTTGCTGATCAAATAAATTTTGAACTTGTTGCGTACTGACATTGGCATTTTCACCAGGACCAGTTGACACCCAATCATCCACTTGACTCGTCAGACCCTGACCTTTCAGTTGATCAAGTGCACCTTGCAAACCGCCATTTTTTTGAATCCAATTGAGAATTAAAGGAACTACTGCGATTAATAAGGTTTGAGCGTTTAGACCTGATGATTTGCCTACACCACCAGATTGACTACCCGATAAACCACCAAGTACAGATCCTAAAATCCCTCCCAATCCACCTTGTTGTTGGTTTTGATTGGTCTGATTATTTTGTCCCGTTAAACTTCCGAGTACCGAACCAAGTACACCACCCAATCCCGATTGATTAGATTGTTGATTACCGCCTAAAGCCTGTTTCGCTAAAATTTCAACGATATTACTTAAATTTGTCATCAAGACACCTTTGCATTCTTATTTTCATTAATCAGCATATCGTTAAAAACATGGCTTTGTACCTTGAAATTGTTGTGTTTTGATAAACTCAAAGTTTGCCATTACCATCGAAACTTATTCCAATTTTCTGGATTAGCCCAAAACTTAGAATTAAACCAATCTGGCACATGCTTATAATTCAAAATATTGAATTGCCATAAGGCGAAATCTTGCTCTGTATTTTTTTGCTCAATGAGTTGCGTGAATCCCAGACTTCTTAACAATTGCTCATCTGCAATATGACTCAACACGACGATTCTTTTTGCCATTAAATCACGCAGTTTTACCAACATTTGTGATTTATGATGGGTTGATAGTGTATCCATCTGTTCATTATTTAAAATCACAACACCTAGATCATAGCGTTGCTGAAAAGGAAGCATTAAAAATTCAGTTACGTTAAAATGATTCCATTGGATTGTTTGAGCATAGTCTTGGCTGAGATCCTGACCAAGACATACGGCAGTTTGAATTGGCTGTTCTTTAGATAAATCGTCTAGCATTGACGTGATGACATTTTTCTCAGCCATGAGCTGCACCTTATTTGAGTGAGATTAAAGCATGGAATTACAGGGCATTTGTCATAAAATGCACGCTGGTTTAACCAACCTAAGTGTAACTGAACAACAAACACAACAGGCAAATGTTGAATATAAATTTATTTTAGATCGTTCAGAAATCAATCTCCCGTTCAACTTAGGTCAAGAAATTGAAATTGAATGGACCGGCAAAATTTACTGTGTTTCCTGTGGGAATAAAACACCAAAATCATACTCCCAAGGTCACTGCTTTAAATGCATGAAAACGAAAGCAGCCTGTGATATGTGTATTATGAAGCCAGAAACATGCCATTACCATTTAGGGACTTGTCGTGAAGAAAGCTTTGCTCAAGAAGTATGCTTTCAACCCCATATTGTCTATCTTGCCAATTCAAGTGCATTAAAGGTTGGCATTACCCGTTTAGGTCAAATGCCAACACGTTGGCTGGATCAAGGGGCTACCCAAGCTTTACCTATTATGAAAGTGGGCTCTCGTCGGCTATCAGGACAACTTGAAGTCATGTTTGGTGCGCAAGTCGCTGATAAAACAGACTGGAGAAAATTGCTGAAAGGTGAAGCGGAAAAGGTAAATTTGTTAGAGATCAGAGATGAATTACTCACGGAGTTTGAACCTCAAATTGAAACGATTCGAGATGAGTTCAGCATGAGCCTAGATTTCAATGAAAATGTAGAAATTTTAGAAAACGAACTTCCTCGTGAATTCATTTATCCTGTCGATCAATATCCTGAAAAAATTAAATCGCATAACTTAGACAAAACACCAGTCATACGTGGAAAACTGCACGGTATCAAAGGACAATATCTGATTATGGACACAGGGGTAATCAATATACGCAAATATACGGGTTATGAATTAAAAATTCGTGCCGACTCATAATGCAAAATCAAAAAAAAGCCTCATACTGAGGCTTTTTTTTAAAGGATAGATAGAATTGCGTGCACTGGATCTTCATTTTGATCCGACAATAGTTGCTTGTGCATCGTCAACAATTGCATAGATTGTATTTTTGAGTTTTCGATATTCATCAACAACTCAATCTCATGTGCTAAGTTTTCTGGAGTTGCATCATTCTGGATTAACTCCTGAATTACTTTTTTACCTGCAATAATATTAGGTAAAGAATAATAAGGAATCTTCACTAAAAGTTTCGCAATCCAGTAGGTCAAACTGTTTAATTTATAAAAAGTCACCATAGGACGATGCAATAACATCGCCTCAAGTGTTGCAGTACCCGATGCCAACGCCACTATATCACTAGCATCCATGACCATCCGACCTATTTTAGATTCCGCGTCAATATTTTCCATTAACTTAATATTATGTTTAAGCGTATCTGGATAGCCTATTAGGATCTGCTCAATTTGTTGTTTACGAGCATCATTGATGGCTGGAATTAAAAATTGATACTCGGGATATTTTTCATGGACAATCTTCGCTGCATCTAATACAAGCGGCCCTAACTTATCAATTTCACCACGACGACTTCCAGGCAGTAACGCGATATGTTTTTGTGCAGGATTTAAACCAAGCGCCTGCTTTGCATCGAGTATAGGATTTTCCAACGGTAGTTGATTAGCGAGAGGATGTCCAACGAATACCGCTGGCACATTAAATCGATCATAAAAAGTTTTTTCGAATGGGAATAGACAAAGTACCAAGTCAATTGTGGCTTTAATCCCATGAACACGACCTTGACGCCATGCCCAAACTGAAGGACTCACATATTGAACAGTCTTAATTGGCAACGATTTTTGCTTTATTTTTTTTGCTAAGCGTAAGTTAAAATCTGGTGCATCTATCCCTATAAAAATATCAACAGGTTGTTTAGTCCATTGATCAACCAAGCCATCTCGAACCGCAAAAAGTTTTTTAATATCTTTTAATACTTCAACAATTCCCATCACCGATAGAATATCCATCGCATAATAGCTTTTAAAACCCTCTGCAATCATTTGAGGACCGCCAATTCCTTCAAATTCAGCATCAATTCCCTGCTCTCGAAAACGACGTATTAATTTGGCGCCTAAGGTATCACCTGAAACTTCACCAACCACAATGCCAATTTTGAGTTTTCGATTTTGCAAATGAATATCCTCTTTCATGCTCTACAAGTATCTTAACATAAGCATCTCATAACAGATTGAGTTCTTGAAATATCTTAACTTAGTAATGCTTTATCTTATTTTTGAATAAGTAAATGAATAATCAAGACAACAGCTTATATTCAAAAATCATAAGATATGCCGGTTTTCTGATAAGTAGCATAAACGATGTACGGTTCTATTGAATATATTTTAGCAGGTGTTTTAGTTGGATTCTGTGTAGGGGTTACTGGCGTAGGTGGCGGCTCACTTATGACTCCTATCTTAATTGGTTTATTTAAAATTGAACCACATATTGCGATTGGTACAGATCTACTTTATGCCGCGATTTCTAAGTTTTGCGGCTCTTTTGTACATGCAAAAAAACTTAATATTGTTTGGCCTATCGTCATTTGGCTCGCGATCGGAAGTATTCCAGCCTCTTTAGCCACAACTTGGGTTTTAGACAACTATTTGAGTCAATCCACACATTACAAAGCCATTCTCACGATGGTCTTAGGCTTTATGCTGACCATTACTGGTATTTCAATTGTATTCCGTACACAGGTAGAAAAATTCTTCAAAAAATTTTCCAAAGAAGTTACTGAACAGGAAGTTGAATTAACTCAAGAAAAATTAAAGCAGAAGCGTTTATATATAGCTTTAATGGGCATTGTACTGGGTATTTTTGTGACCTTATCTTCAGTTGGCGCGGGTGCATTCGGCATTATGGCGCTGATCATCATGTTCCCTAATTTACCTATGATTAGAATTATTGGTTCTGACGTTGTCCATGCAGTTTTACTGACGCTCGTTGCAGGTATGGGGCATATGAATTCAGGTAATGTGGATTTCAATTTATTAATGTGGCTTTTAGTCGGATCGATTCCTGCAATCATCGTTGGTACGTTGGTGAGCTCCCATTTACCAGAAAAAATTATTCGTAAGGTACTGGGCATCACCTTATTTGCCATTGGTGTTAACTTCATGCTTAATCCAGTCAAAGCAAAACCTGTGACCGCGCCTAAGGCAGTTATTGAAACATCAACTCAAGCTTATTCTTAATTTAATACCATGTTCAAACTATAACCTCAGTGAAGCTGTATATTTCACTGAGGTGAAATTAAATGATTTATTCAATTTAATAATTTTCAAAAATTAAATCATTCTATACAATACAAGTAGAAACTCTGATTAATACCAAAAAGACAATTTCATTACTTTTTTTTATTAAATCCATTCAACTTTTTGATAACAAATGATCTACTGAATCATGCTATATTCAATAGATTGAACATTTTCTTGTAAAAACGAACCAGTGACGGCAATGAATACTTTACAGTCAAATTCTATCACCCAAAACGACATTGATGACGTGAATGTACAAAGCATTCAGCCTCTTGTTACTCCTGCTGAATTAAAAACAGAATTACCGTTAACTGATAATGCATACCAAACAGTCCTAAAAGGTCGTGAAACTGTACGTAATATCTTAGATGGCAACGACAAACGTTTATTCGTAGTCATTGGACCGTGCTCTATTCACGATCCTGCAGCAGCTCATGATTATGCTGATCGTTTAAAAGTTTTAAGCGAAAAAGTGAAAGACACGCTTTATATCATCATGCGCGTGTATTTCGAGAAGCCTCGTACAACAGTGGGTTGGAAAGGCTTAATTAATGACCCTGACATGAATGACTCTTTCAACATTGAAAAAGGTTTACGTTTAGGTCGTAAATTATTGCTTGAACTCAATGAGAAAGGTCTGCCATGCGCAACTGAAGCGCTTGATCCAAACTCTCCACAGTACTACCAAGACTTAATTTCTTGGTCAGCAATCGGTGCACGTACAACAGAGAGCCAAACACACCGAGAGATGTCTTCAGGTTTATCATCTCCAGTTGGCTTTAAAAATGGTACGGATGGCGGTCTCACTGTTGCAACCAATGCGATGCAATCTGTAAAACATGGTCATAGTTTCCTTGGCTTAAATGACCAAGGTCAAGTTTCAGTCATTCGTACTAAAGGTAACCAATATGCCCATGTCGTGTTACGAGGTGGTAATGGCAAACCGAATTATGATGCTGGTTCTGTAGCTGAAGCTGAAAATGCATTAGCGAAAGCAAAAGTAAGCAACAAGATCATGATTGATGCGAGTCATGCCAATTCTAATAAAGACCCATACCTTCAGCCATTGGTTCTAAAAAATATCACTGAACAAATTTTAGATGGCAATAAATCGATCGTAGGTATTATGGTTGAAAGTCATTTAAAAGGTGGCCGCCAAGATATTCCTGCAAATCTTTGCGATTTAGAGTATGGTAAGTCTGTTACAGATGGATGCATCGATTGGGAAACAACTGAAAAAGTTCTGTTGGAAATGGATGCAGCTTTGAAAGACGTTCTACCACAACGTTAATCAGATAAAACGCCATCACACGATGGCGTTTTTTTATAAGGTTAAATCATGGATCAACTCGAAAAAGAACTAAGCTCAATCCCCCATTTTCAATTTGTTCATGAGCATTTGTTTAGCTCAGGTCAGCCAAACGAAGAACAACTTAAATCGATTAAAGCTTATGGTATCGATACCATCATTAATCTCGCTTTTAATGATGCTACACCGAACTTAAATCATGAAGATCGCTTGAGTGCTGAAATTGGTCTTAACTACATCCAAGTCCCTATTGATCCAGAATTTCCACATGACGATCAATGTTTATTTGTGCTCGATCTGATCGACCATCTCGTTAAAGAGAAAATGGTCTGGATACATTGCACCGAAAATCATCAATGTAGTTCATTAATCTATCTGTACCGACTACATTATATGAATATGGATTTACCTACTGCACATGAGCTATTACACCAAGTATGGGAACCCAACAACACTTGGACTGGGTTAATGCACGCGGTCGGCTTACAGTTGCAAGGACGTAAAGCTACTCAAGAACTGCAAGCCTCTTTGATGAAAGCGCAAAACTTTGAATGATCAAAATTGCTCATTGATGACTAATTAATACGGTCGCTGTAGACAGGATTCCTTCCTGACGACCAGTAAATCCTAATTTTTCAGTGGTGGTGGCTTTAATACTAATCTGATTGATATCCACATCAAGTACATCTGCAATACTTTGACGCATATCTAAATTATGTTTCGCTAATTTTGGACGCTCACAAGCCACTGTAATATCCGCATTATTCAGTTGATAACCACGATCCAATATCAACTGATAAACATGCTTTAATAAAACCTTACTGTCCGCGCCTTTGAACTGTTCATCAGTATCTGGAAAGTGCTGTCCAATATCACCGAGCGCTAAAGCACCCAAAAATGCATCACAAAGTGCATGTAAAACTACATCTCCATCAGAGTGTGCTTTCAAACCATGTGTATGCGGAATACGAATACCAGCCAATGTGACATAATCGCCTTCCTCAAAAGCATGAACATCAATACCTTGACCTATACGAATAGCTAAGCTCACATTGAACTCCTTTACACAGTTTTTGAAAATGAAATCTTGTATTCTTTGATTCTTGTTCGCTATAGTAGATGCGCAAACATTTGAAAGTATAAGCGATGATGTTGTCAAAAAGCGTATCAAGTTGGATGAAACCTTTAATTTCTATCTTTTTCATTGGATTAAGCAGTGTTTCTGTCGCACAGGCACAACTTATTCAATGTGATAAGCCGCAATCAAGTTTTAAAAATTCCATGATTTGTGCTGCTGATTTTTCATCTTTGAGAGATGAATTGAATGAACGCTTTTTAACATCCTACTTAGTTACTGATGCACCAACTCGATTAATTCAAGATACACAACAGCTTTGGCTGAATCGACTGCAACAGTGTAAAAATAAAAATTGTGTGTCATTACAAATCAATCAACGCATTGATGATTTAAACTTTTACATGTCGATGAATCAAACGCTTACTCAGCATTACATCAAGTTTGAACAAGGTAAAATTGCAACGCAACCTGTACACCTTAAGATTCATCAATTAAGCAAGGATCGCGTCAAAATTGAAGGTATTGCTTATCGTAGCCCTAACAATCGCCTAGAAACTCAAACGATTCCGTTATTGGCTTATACGACCACTCAAAGCAAACACGAAATTATTGATAATGAGCATGATTGTCAGTACAAACTCAAATATCAAAAATCATTACTAATTGTCTCAACTGAGCAAACAGGCTGTGAGCGCTTTAGTGGAATCTATCGACTATATGATTAAACAGAATGTATGCAAATTCACAGTTAAATAGCGAATGCTAAACACAACACTCCTGTGATCGCTAACAGAATCCCCAAGCTATTTTTTAACGTTATTTTTTCTTTAAAAACTAATATACCTGCGATCACACCTAACACTACGACTAGAATATTCATGCCAGCGAATACAATTGCGGGTGAATCCTTTAACAACATATGTGCTTTCACATAAAGTGCAATATTGGCAAAATTCAATACACCTAAACTTAGTCCAGCAAGAAAATTTTGCAATGTCGATGATGTTTGACGTAGGGACAAATATCCCATGGAAATAATGAAAGCAAACACAAACATCAAGTTTAAACTGACTGCAAATTTTAATCCTAAACTTGTACTGTATTTTAACAGAACATCTACGAGTGCATAGCCAAGCCAAACTGCGAGCAAATACATTCCTGCTTTTTTTGTTTGCAATGTTGGTGTCGATGTTTTAGAAAAAATGATCAAAACAATTGCACCCAAACCCAATGCAATACCAATCAATTTCAGGGTGCTAAATTTTTCTTGGAAAAGAAAATAGGCTGCCAACAATGAAAGAACAACGGATAATCTTTGCGCGATTTCAGTTCTGATAATTCCAGCTTGATCAAGTGATTTGGAAAGCAGCAAGAATATTGAAGGTAATGCTATCCCCAACAACCCAATAAGCCACCAAGGTGTGGAGGTTAATGATATTTGATTGAGGTCTGGCTTAAACCAAAAAAAACAGAGTATCGTCGCGATGGCATAATTCCATGCAATCATTTGCATGACATCAAATCCACGAGATTTACTAAACTTCAATAAAATCGATACTAGTACGCTGCACAAAGCTGCTGAAAAAATCAGTTCCATAATTCGCTCTTGTTTTTTTATTCAAGAAAAAGCCCACAGTGATAGTGGGCTTTTTAAAATTATAAATAATTTTATTAATTATTTATAACGATCTACCATTTTCTCTAAAGAAATTGGACGAATCTTGTCAGCATGACCTGCTGTACCAAATGCAGTATAACGATCTACACAGATTTGCTTCATTGCTTCAACAGTTTGAGCAAAGAATTTACGTGGATCAAATTCGCTTGGTTTTTCAGCCATCATACGACGCATAGCACCTGTTGAAGCTAAACGTAAGTCAGTGTCGATATTGATTTTACGTACACCGTGTTTAATTGCTTCAACCAACTGCTCAACAGGAACACCGTAAGTTTCTTTGATGTCACCACCGTATTGGTTAATAATCGCTAACCATTCTTGTGGAACTGAACTTGAACCATGCATTACAAGATGAGTATTTGGAAGTGCAGCGTGGATCTCTTTAATACGATCGATCGCTAAAATATCACCTGTAGGTGGACGCGTAAATTTATAAGCGCCGTGTGAAGTACCAACTGCAATTGCTAACGCATCAACGTTAGTATCAGCGACAAATTGAGTCGCCTCTTCAACCGAAGTAAGGAGTTGTGAATGATCTAGAACACCTTCAGCGCCAACACCATCCTCTTCACCAGCCAAACCAGTTTCAAGGCTACCTAGGCAACCAATCTCACCTTCTACAGATACACCACACGCATGTGCCATTTGAACAACACGACGAGTTACATCTACGTTGTAATCATAAGTTGTTGGTGTTTTACCATCTGCACCTAATGAACCATCCATCATTACAGATGAAAAGCCCAATTGGATTGAGCGTTGGCAAACGTCAGGATCAGTACCATGGTCTTGGTGCATCACAACTGGAATGTGTGGCCATTCTTCGATTGCCGCCAAAATAAGATGGCGTAGGAATGGAGCACCAGCATATTTACGAGCACCAGCAGATGCTTGAACAATAACAGGTGAATTTGTTTCATCTGCGGCTAACATAATCGCGCGCATTTGTTCTAAGTTGTTTACGTTAAACGCTGGTACGCCGTAACTATGTTCTGCGGCGTGATCCAAGAGCTGGCGCATTGAAATAAGAGCCATAATTTCCTCCCAGGTAATGCTCCATATTCTAACCTGACCTGTGTTTCAATTCAGCAACAATTGACAGTATTTCATAAAAAATCCCTGCAATTGCAGGGAGATTTTCAATTTAATACTTATTGAAGTAGAAAATCACTCCGCCGTTGCTTGATCAGCAGGTGCATTTGCAACTTCTTCAGGAACATCAGTATTATTTTCATCTTGTAATGGCTGATCAATAGCATCGATAGCCGCTTGTTGTTCAGCACTAATATCTGATGCTTCAACAGCAACTTCTGATGTTGATGTTTGATCTGCAGCTGGTGCACTTTCTTGTTTAGAACAAGCCGTCATTGCAAGAGTAGCAGCCAATAGCGCAATTACGCCTAATTGTAATTTCATGATGTTATTCCGCATGATAAATCAGATTATGATCATAATATTTCAAAATTATTTCATTTTCATGACGAAAATTAGTCATAAAAAAAGACCTTCTTAGAAGGTCTTTTTTCTCAAATCCAATTAAGCGCGTTCTAGTAGAACCGCGACTGCTGGTAATGTCTTGCCTTCTACAAATTCAAGGAAAGCACCACCACCTGTTGAGATATAACCAATTTTGTCAGCCACTTCATACTTATCAATCGCAGCTAAAGTATCACCACCACCTGCGATAGAGAAACCTTCAGATTCTGCAATCGCTAAAGATAGCGCTTTCGTGCCTTCACCAAATTGATCAACCTCAAATACGCCTACTGGACCATTCCAAAGAATTGTTTTTGAAGTTTTTAAAATTTCAGCAAATGCTTGAGCTGTTTCTGGACCAACATCAAGAATCATGTCATTGTCAGCAACATCTTCAACTTTTTTCACTACGGCTTTTGCTGCCGCTAATGAGCCAAGGAAGTCATCAAAGTTAATTTCTGATGCGTCAGCAACAACAACATCTGTTGGCAATGGAACCGATACTTTTGCAGCAATTGCTTTAGCTGTATCGATTAAGTCATTTTCACAAAGTGATTTACCAACGTTATAGCCTGCAGCTGCTAAGAATGTATTCGCTATACCACCACCGACAATGAGCTGATCACAAATATCTGATAACGATGTTAAAACATCCAGTTTAGTCGATACTTTTGAACCCGCTACAATAGCAACCATTGGTTTTTCAGGCGTCTGAAGTGCACGACCAAGTGCATCCAATTCAGCGGCAAGTAATGGACCTGCTGCTGCAACTTTAGCAAGACGAGCCACACCTTCTGTCGATGCTTCTGCACGATGTGCAGTACCAAATGCATCCATCACAAACACATCACAAAGTGCTGCATATTTTGCTGCCAACTCTGGATTATTTTTCTTTTCGCCTGTGTTAAAGCGACAGTTTTCAAGTAACACAACTTGGCCTGGTGCAACTTCAATACCATCCAAATATTCAGTGAGTAATTTAACTTCTTGACCCAATGCTTCAGTTAAGTAGGCAGCAACGGGTGCAAGTGATTGTTCAGCTTTAGGCTCACCTTCAACTGGACGACCAAGGTGAGAATAAACCATTACTGCTGCGCCTTTTTCAAGAGCGGCTTTAATTGTTGGTAATGCAGCGCGTAAACGTGCATCACTCGTAATCACACCATTTTTAACAGGAACGTTTAAGTCTTCACGGATCAGAACACGTTTACCTGCTAAATCGAGGTCAGTCATACGCTGAAAGTTCATGTATAGCTCACTTTATAGATATCAAAACCGCATAGATTCTAAATGATTATGCTAAAAAAGGTGAGTAAAATTTCAGAAAAGCTGTAGAAATCTTTAGATTTGATTATGATAGATGGAGTCGAACCACAAAGTGTTACTATGTCTATCCATCCAGATCCAAGTATTAATCGTTTAAATGTTTTCGGCGAACCGCTCGCCAGTTGTTGTTTTGATCCTATCACAGGATATTTCAGAAATGGTTTTTGCCACACTGCGCCTTCTGATTTAGGTCAACATACAGTCTGTGCCGAAATGACGTCAGAATTCTTAAGTTTCTCGCAACGAATTGGGAATGATTTGACAACACCACTACCCGAAGTTGGTTTTCCTGGTTTAAAACCTGGTGATTTCTGGTGTATTTGTGTGACGCGCTGGGTTGAAGCTTATCAGAATGATATGGCACCGAATTTAAAACTTCAGGCATGTCATCAATCAGTACTTGCTTATGTCCCGATCGATATTTTAATGGAATTCTCAGTGTAATGAATCATCATGTTGCTTCAACGTCAGCAAGAATTATTTTAGCTTCAGGCAGTCAGACACGTAAGGAACTACTTAATCGATTACATATCGATTTTGAACAAATATCACCCGATATCGATGAAACTCCGCGTGGGGAAAGCCATGCCGATGATCTTGCCTATCGACTCGCTTATGAAAAAGCAAAATTTTTTGCTGAGAAATATCCAGATGCGATCGTTATTGGTTCTGATCAGGTAGCTTGGCGTGAAGGCGCACCTGATATATTTATTGGAAAACCTTTATCTACTGAAAAAGCAATCAAACAGCTTCAAGCAAATTCAGGAAAAATTGTTTATTTTAGTACTGCATTGAGTGTTCAACATGCCTCATCTAGGTTTGAAGAAACCATTGTTGAACATTATAAGGTCAAATTTAGACATTTAAATCCGGAAGAAATTCAGCGTTATGTCGCACTTGAACAACCTTTACAGTGTGCTGGAAGTTTCAAATGTGAAAGTTTAGGCATTAGCTTATTTGAAGAAATGATTGGGCAGGATCAAACAACTTTAATGGGTATGCCGATGATTCAATTATGTAAAATTTTACGTGAATTGAAAATTCTAGTACCATGATACTTTGCTTATTAATAAATAAGACCGATTTAAATAACTCGGTTTTTTTGGAATTATTTGTTATTGGCAACTGTTGAATGACACGGATAGCCTATTTTTTAGCTCAAATAATTACAGCTGAGCTAAATGAATTTATCTACACAAAGCTGCAGAAAGTGATCAATAAGTAATCGTGAAACGTGATAAATCATCAAAAACCCCAACTAAGTACAGTTGGGTTTTTTAACAAACAATAAAAATTTGATTTAAATAGAATAAAAAAGAGTATTTCGTATAAGGTGTATTATGTTAATTTTAGCTAAATTGAATAGTGCTACACTTATTCTTTTGCTCATCGAGATTGAAAAAACGAAATGAAAGATTCTGTTGAATGGATTGAAACTCTAAATCAGATTACTGGGTTAGCACAATCAGGTTTGCACTATTCAAAAGATGTTTATGACAAAGAAAGATATGAGCAATTGCTTGAACATGTTAAAAATTTAATTGAACTAAAAGAAATTGATACTAAAGACTTTATTCCTAATGTTCTTCAGGATGTCGGTTACGCTACGCCAAAAGTGGATGTACGTGCAGTAGTTTTTAAAGAAAAGAAAATTTTATTGGCTAAAGAAACTCAAGATGGTTTATGGTCCATTCCCGGAGGATGGGCTGATGTAGGATTCTCAGCAGCAGAAAATGCTGAAAAAGAAGTTTTAGAAGAAACCGGGTTAGAAGTTAAAGCAGTTAAACTGTTAGCTCTAACAGACCGAAGAAAGCATCCTCACCCCCCAATGTTTCTCCACGTTTATAAAGCATTTTTTTGGTGTGAGATTGTAGGTGGTGAATTAGCACCCAGTATTGAAACTTCAGAAGTAGGTTTTTTTGGAAGAGATGAACTGCCTCCTATATCTACAGCACGAGTTACAGAAGAACAAATACAACAATTCTTCGATTATCTAGAAGAGTTACCAGAGAAAACTTACTTTGATTAATTCTATTTAACATAATGGGCGTTATACGAAATGAAATAATAATCCCAACGTGGAAATTTCTGATTTATTAAAAACAACCATGACTAATTTTTTAATATATCCTTTTATATAACTATCTAAAAACAAAATCACTGATTTTAAAGCCGTGTCACTTGCGGAACTTGCATTGTTCAAGGGACAATAAGCCAAACTAAATTGTAGTCCTTATTATGTCCCAAACTTTAGACGTTCTCGGCGGTATTACCGCTGAACAATTCCTTACGGAATATTGGCAAAAAAAACCTCTCCTCGTACGTAATGCAGTTCCTGAAATTGTGGGTTTACTTGAACCCAATGATGTTATGGAGCTTGCACTCGATGAAAACGTGACTGCGCGTTTAATCAAACAAAAAGATCGCGACCCTAACCAATGGAATGTGAAGTCATCACCACTACTCAAAGCAGACTTCCAAAAAATGCCAAAATTATGGACACTGCTCGTTCAAGCGGTCGATCACTATTCGTTTGATCTTGCTGAATTATGGAAAAAATTTCCTTTTATTCCTCAATGGCGTCGTGAAGATATTATGGTGTCTTACGCACCACAAGGTGGTTCTGTCGGTAAACACTTCGATTTTTATGATGTATTTTTAGTTCAAGGTTACGGACATCGCCGTTGGCAATTAGGACAAATGTGTGATGAACAGACAGCACTCGTTGCAGGTCAGCCTTTAAAACTTTTGCAAGAAATGGAAGTTCATTTTGATGAAGTTTTGGCGCCAGGAGATTTACTATACGTCCCACCAGGTCTTTCACATTATGGCGTAGCGGAAGATGAGTGCTTAACCTATTCTTTCGGTTTCCGCATGCCAAATATCTCAGACATGATGGATAGTCTTGGTGATTCTTTCTCAGAACAAGAGCAACTGAAAAAACCATTATTAGATATCACACGCTCTGTCAGCACTGCTGTCGGCGAAATTACTGATCATGAGCTTAGTTATCTGCGCGAACAACTTTTAGCTCAACTGCAAAATCCAGAGATGCTTAATGAAGCCATCATGTGTCTCGCTTCGCAACCTGGTTATCCTAACAATATTCCAGAAAATGATGAAATTGGAACAGGTGATTTAGAAGAAGCACTTGAAGAAGGTTATTTATTAAAAATCGAACCTGCTTCACGTTTGCTTTATAGCAAGTTCAATGAAGAACTTAACTTTTGGGCAAATGGAGAGCACTTATGTATCTCCGAAGAATTTAAACCTCATTTAAAACGTATCGCTGATGGTGAAATGATCGCTTTAGATGAAAGTTTATATGATCAAAATATTCTTGAAGATCTCGCTGAACTCTTGAATAGTTCGATCATTATGTTGCTTCCTTCGGAAGAAAACTAAACCCATAAATATAAATTGTTAGCTTACATCTGTAAGCTAACAATTCACTACTTGTCTGATTCCATAGAAGTTCGTAAGGTAATTACAGTAAAGAACGATGGAAAATAAAAATGGCAAGTCCTGCTCAAGCAATAAGACATAAATTACTGAACACTTTTTTTTCAAGACATTCTGTATGGTTCGCATGTATTATCATCGCCCTGAGTATTACGTGGCTTAGGCTATTTTACAGTCCCCATTATATTTATTATTTTCTATCCGACAGTGTCATTAATATTATTTGGCTACTGACCAGTTTACTCAGTGTGTTAGGCCTATATGATGTACTTCAAAATAAACATTCGATTTTAAAGAACTACCCAATCATGGGGCATTTTCGCTTCTTATTTGAAGATTTCAGACCCGAAATTCGTCAATATTTTATTGAATCAGACCAAGACGCTTTACCCTTTTCAAGAATGCAACGTAGCTTAGTTTATCAGCGTGCAAAGAATGAAAATGCTGATAAGCCTTTTGGTTCAATTATTGATGTATATCAAGATGACTATCGTTTCATTACTCACTCTCTTGCACCGAAACTCCCAGCTGATACCAGCACCTTCCGTATTAAAGTGGGTAATGATCAGTGCGCTCAACCTTATAGTGCATCAATCATGAATATCTCAGCAATGAGTTTTGGGAGTTTAAGTGCTAATGCAATACGCGCACTTAATCTCGGTGCCCACATGGGTCAGTTCTATCATGATACTGGCGAAGGAAGCCTAAGCCCCTACCATCTTGAAAATAATGGAGATATTGTTTGGCAAATCGCCAGTGGATATTTTGGTTGTCGAACTGAAGAAGGTCTATTTGATCCTGAAAAATTTAAAGCTCAAGCCAAACATCCCAATATCAAAATGATTGAGCTAAAACTGTCTCAAGGTGCAAAACCAGGTCACGGCGGTATTTTACCCAAACATAAGATTACAGAAGAAATTTCGAAAATTCGTGGTGTTCCTCGTGATCGCGATTGTATTTCCCCGCCAAGCCACCCTAGCTTTAATACACCGATTGAAATGATGCATTTTATTCAAAAGTTACGTGAACTATCAGGTGGTAAACCTGTTGGATTCAAATTATGTATCGGACAGCCTTGGCAATTTATGAGTATTGTCAAAGCGATGCTTGAAACCAATATTGTTCCTGATTTTATCGTCGTAGATGGATCAGAAGGTGGAACCGGTGCTGCACCGATTGAATTTAGCGATAATATCGGAACACCACTGCGTGAAGCCCTGTTGTTTGCACACAATACCTTAATAGGTGCTGGATTAAGAGATAAAGTAAAAATTGGTGCAAGTGGTAAAATCATCAGTGCTTTTGATATTGCAAGTACCTTTGCCTTGGGTGCAGATTGGGTGAATTCAGCTCGTGGATTTATGTTTGCTGTCGGTTGTATCCAAGCTCAAAGTTGCCATACCAATCAGTGTCCAGTTGGGGTAGCAACACAAGATGCTGAGCGCCAAAAAGCAGTCCATGTACCAACTAAAGCAGAACGTGTTTATAATTTCCACAAAAATACATTACATGCACTAGCGGAAATGATAGCAGCTGCAGGTTTAAATCATCCGAGTGAAATTAAAGCTCATCATCTCGCGCAACGTATAAATGATCGTGAAATCAAAAATTATGCTCAATTACATTTTTGGTTAGAATCGGGTCAACTATTGAACTGTAAAGATAAAGACGAAGAAAATTTCTATTTCAGAATGTGGAATTTGGCAGATGCCAGCAAATTCTAGTTTCATCAAAAAGGTGCTGAAATCAGCACCTTTATTTTAAAAGTATCCTTTATGACTTTGAGCATGCAAGAACGCTGGGATTAGACCCGTTAATGCTGCCCGTATATCCGCACGCTCATTGATCAACTGATGAGATCCCTCCTCTAGCATAAGCAAGGTCTGGAGGCGAAACTTTCTGCGAATAAATTCGATATTATAACGCCAGTCTACGGTTTGATCTTGGGCACCTTGAGCGAGCCATACTGGAATTCGGCATGCAGGTCGATTTTCCATTTCCAACATCCACTTTGACATTGCTAATATCCAATCCATCCCCATCATACGCGGTTGTAATGGATCTTTTAGACGTACAAATCTTAAAAATTCAGGGTTGTGATTATTGCGCTTAAAATGTCTTGGAACTTCACGTTTGATACGGCGAATGATGCCTAAGCCTACTGGATTATGCCACCATGCTGTTTTTGCAGGTCTGACTAACGGCGACAAGAGCAATACGCGTTCTACAATTGGATTTTTACGTTGTTCAGCAAACTCCAACAAATGATGCATCCAAATTGCACCACCAGTACTCTGTCCGATACCTAGCCATGGTTTAGGCAATTGATCAGCTTGTTTTACATATTGGTGAACCGCATGGAGTACTTGCTGATAATGATCAAAGTTCTGAATGCTGGCAGCATTCCCATCACTTAACCCATGTCCAGGCAAGTCATAAGTTAAAACACTAAACCCTTGATCCAGCAATTCACCAATAATTGGTTGGTAAATCCCACTGTGTTCCAAATAGCCATGCAATAAGAATACAGTACCTTTCACCTGCTCTATGCGAGGTTGATACACCTGCACATGAAGTTTGAACAAAGGCATTTTGATATAACCCTGCCAATAATTCGCTTCAAGACGATCAAGTGCGTAAAGATGACGATAAGCTTGAATCTCTTTCGAAGGAGAATAAGGCCGATTTAAGTTTAAAGGTTCCAACCTTAATGGTGTTTGTTCTCGATTCGGAATGGGTAAATCGAGTTGTTTCAACACATTTGGATTCAGAAATGGAATATCAGACATTATGGCACCTCCCGACAACCGCTAGAGCCAAACATTACATCTCTGATCGTGGCAAGTAATTCATAATTTGCACGACGACTGTGATCGTAGTTTAATTGGCTAGGACGCCATGTTGTCAGCATTGTAGGCATGGGCGCTTCAACAGGAATTGTCTTAATACCGTTCAAAGCAAAAAGACGTCGTGTACGTGTCATATGATAACGATCGGTAATCAGAATCACTGTCGGCGCTCCTCCTTTTTTTTGTAATAATAATGAACTAAAGCGTGTATTCTCACAGGTATTCATGCTGCGTTGCTCTAATAGATTCGCTTCTACGCCACGCGATGCTAGCCAAGCTTGCATGTACGGTGCTTCAACACCACTCAACACAATAGGTAAATCCGTTTGCTTCTCAATCTCAAGTGTTTTTTCTAGTCTAGAGCGTGTATAATCATTAACTACGATATCAATTTTATTATCCCCTAGCGTCAACCCACCACCCAACACTACTATCGCATAAGGTTTATCCTGTTGATTTGATAAAGTTTTATTTTCATTTTGAATCAACGCGATATCTTTGTAGATTTGCGGATCTAATGTTTGAACCTCGTCTTCTTCTAAGGGATGATTTCTAAGGAAAAATTCATATTTTTCCATTAAAGCCAAGCGCTGATTTTTTTCTTCATTGATGGATGAGTTTGTTGAATCAGTTTGGCTTATGGCAACATCACTGGCTAAATCAGGCTGATCAATTGCGAAGACAACATCCTCTCTAGTTTCATTCTTTGTATTTGCATCTATAAGCAATTCATCTTTAATTTTTTGTTTTAATAAAACATAGCGAGTTTGAATTTCAGCAAGCTGTTCAGCCCCTTGATCATTCAATTGTTCTTCAATAAGTTTGAGATAAGCTTGTCTTGCAATCCACAGCCTTGAACCAGGCTCCAAATCCTCCTTATCAGTTAACGCTGCCATTTGCTGGCTCTTGGCCGCAATTTCGTCAACTTTGATAGGGACAAATGCGTGAAGTGATTTCACAACAAGTGCTGAATAAAATGGTGTATACCAGAAAACCATGAGACAGCCCAAAAGTGCGAATATGATCGCCATCATACGCACCGTTGTCACCATCCAATGTTTTCTAGACATACTGTCCTTTTTAAACCAAATGAGATTGAATAGAACCTTTTTGATCGAACAAAACAGGCTCAGGTTCTAATAAAATACCAAACTTATTTAACACATCTTGCTGCACAGAGCGATAGGTTGCTTGCACATCTGTAAGAGATGCATCAGCGTAATTGACTAAAACTAAAGCCTGTCGATCAAACATTCCCACTTTTCCTAATTTTTTTCCTTTCCAGCCTGATTGGTCAATCAACCAACCAGCTGCAACTTTTACAGAACCATCCGCTTGAGGATAGTGTGGAATCGTGGGATGAAGTTGTAAAACTTCCTCAAATTTCGTTTTAATTAAAATCGGATTTTTAAAAAAGCTCCCTGCATTTGGATATTCTGCAGGATCTGGAAGTTTACTTTGACGAATTTTGATCACTTGTTGCTGTAAATTATATGGCGTAATGTCATCGCCCATCGCAGCTTTTAAATCTCCATAATTCATTTTGAGTTGTGGCTGTTTAAGTAATTTAAAGATGACCGCAGTAATAACAAACCGCTCAGGGTGATCTTTAAAAATGCTGTGTCGATATGAAAAATGACAATCACTCGCTTGGATTTGAACGATTTCATTTTTAGTACGATCAAAAGCCTCTACAAATTCAATAAATTCACCGACTTCAACGCCATAGGCACCAATGTTCTGAACAGGTGCAGCACCCACCCACCCTGGAATCAATGCGAGATTTTGCAATCCATAGAAACCTTGCTCTGTTGTCCATAGCACGAACTCATGCCAAAGACGTCCAGCACCCACTCGAATTGTTACATTGGTATCATCTTCAGCAAGCAGGACAAGATCATCTAAATGTAATTGAACAACTAAAGCATCTAGATGCTCAGGGAGCAACATATTACTCCCCCCTGAAAGTATCATCATGTTTAATTGATCTTGCTCAGCAAATTCAATTGCTTCACGCAAATCTTGAAGAGATCGAACAATACAATAATGAGATGCAACAGCATTTAAATTCAACGTATTGAAAGACTGGAGTTGTATATTGGTTTGAATATCAATCATATTTTTATCTTACTCAACGTTTGACTGCTGCAACATTGGTTTTAAGTAACTAATCCATGCTTTACTGTTCGACTCACATTGATCTAAGACCAACTCAAAGCCATCATCTCCACCATAGTAAGGATCTGGTACGGGTTGATTTAAATATGAAGGATCCT
Organism: Acinetobacter sp. 24-47-39; assembly: GCF_056783825.1. Classification (NCBI taxonomy): domain Bacteria; kingdom Pseudomonadati; phylum Pseudomonadota; class Gammaproteobacteria; order Moraxellales; family Moraxellaceae; genus Acinetobacter; species Acinetobacter sp. 24-47-39. Next base: position 106,875 of record NZ_JBWYIP010000011.1, on the reverse strand, counting down.
TGGCACTCATGAGCTCTATTTTTGCTCGCAGTTCATGGTTTTGAAATTTTTGCGCTGCTTCAGCTTGCAGTTTCTGAATATTGACTAGATTTTCATGATCCATTGCCAAGATTAAATCAAATTCCTTAAAGTCTTCAATACGAATCTGTCTCGCACGTAATGAAGATAAATCATATCCTCGTTTCAATGCGTGTTTTTGACTTCGATGATCAGGCGCTTTGTTTGGGTGGTAGTTACTGGTTCCAGCTGAATCAACTTGAATATTTAATTTTTCTAAATCAGCAAAGTGTTTCATTACCACTTCTGCTGTTGGGGAACGACAAATATTTCCTAAACATACACATAAAATTTTGTATGGCATTTTCGTCGTCATCTTCGCCTCAAAAATACATATACTTTCGCAGTGCATATGTTAAGTTATTTAAGGAGTGAATCCTATAGAACTGTAAAACAATAATCTTATTTAAAGCGCAAAAAGGATGTGTGATGAGCCAATTTCAATTTCAAACTGTCGGGAATATTATTTCTGGTTTAGGGAGTATTCAACAGCTTGGCTCAATTTTAAAACAACATCGATTTAATAAAGTTCTTCTCGTCACAGATCAAGGGATGATTGATCATCACCTCCACCAACCTATTCTTCACATTTTCAACGCTACTGGGACTGAGTTCAGTATTTTTTCCGATGTCGTTGCAGAACCTCCTGAGGAAGTCATCTTAAATGCAGTAGATGAAGCAAAACGTTTACACATTGATGCAGTCATTGGTTTTGGCGGTGGTAGCTCCTTAGACGTGGCAAAAGTTATTGCCGTACTTTCACACCCCAATCAAACCCAAACGATTTCTGAGTTATATGGCGTCAATCAAGCTCAATCGCCACGATTACCACTCATCTTAGTGCCTACAACTGCAGGTACGGGTTCTGAAGTTACACCAATCTCTATTGTCACTACAGGCAAAACAACAAAAACAGGAATTGTTTCACCCGTTCTGTATGCGGATACTGCCATTTTAGATGCAACTTTTACTCAAGGTCTTCCGGCTCACATCACTGCAGCAACAGGAATTGATGCAATGGTGCATGCAATTGAAGCCTACACCTCAAAACTAAAGAAAAATTTCTATTCTGATTTACTCGCTAAACAAGCATTGGATTTATTGAATCAAAATTTAAAACTTGTTCTAGAGCAACCCCAAAACCTAGAAGCGCGCCAAAAAATGCTCTTAGGTTCTATGTTGGCTGGACAGGCATTTGCAAATGCACCTGTTGGAGCTGTTCATGCGCTTGCCTATCCTTTGGGTGGGCATTATCACTTATCGCATGGTCATACCAATGCAATCGTGCTTGTTGAAACACTGAAATTCAATGCACCTCAAGCGAAGAAATACTATGCTGAACTCATGCAATGGATTGACCCTTATAGCAAAGGCAATACTGATGGGTTATGTGATTTATTTATCGATCATATGGAAAGGCATGTTAGCCAGAGTGGGCTGAGTTTAAAGCTCAATGAGCTAGGTGTACAAGAATCAGATTTAGAGATGTTAGCTAATGATGCGATGCAACAAACGCGCCTCTTACAAAACAATCCTAGAGCTCTAAGCTATGCTGATGCTTTAAGCATCTATCAAGCAATTTATCATTAAATGACTCAAATCTTTAATCAACTTTCTGAATAAAATATGACAACTATTTCAAAAAAAACTAGAGCAGACTATCAATTCTTTGTTTCCATCCAATCCCGTTGGGCTGATAATGACGTGTATGGGCATGTCAATAACGTCACTTATTACAGCTACTTTGACACCGCCGCAAATGCGCACTTACTCAACACGCACAATTTGACTTTAAAACTTCGCCTATCATTGGACTCGTTGTTGAATCAAAATGTATATATTTTTCTGAACTATCCTACCCCGAAGTGATTGATGTTGCTGTCGCTATCGAAAAGATTGGACGATCTTCAGTGACGTATAGCATTTCAATATTTAAGCAAAATCAATCAGAGCCTGCTGCTCAAGGTTATTTTGTGCATGTATTTGTCGACCGTCACTCTCGTCAAAGTGTTGAATTACCAAACTCAATACGCGAAGTCTTAACTACGTTTATGACAAAATCAACTTAAGACTTAAGCTGAATATTATGTAGCTCACCGCCGAAAGTTTTTAACAAGTCTTCCACGACGGGTTCTTGATGAATCAATTCTTCAGCACGTCGATATGCCTTTTGCTTACGCTTTTCCTGAAGATCGAAAGGCGTTTCACCGTTTGGTTCGTTGTATTTTACGATTAATTGAGATTTTGAAAATGATTGCTTGAGTGCTGTTTCTAAACTCGGAATGAGCGAGTGCAATAAAGCTTCGTATTTTGCAGGGATATAGAATTCACATGTCCCATCAATTTGACCTTGCATAAGACCTTGTTGTGCTAATTCTTGTACCGCAGGTGTTAATGGACTATTTCTGAACCAGTATTCCCACTTTTGAGTATCCCATTCACCTACCAATTCGACAGGCTCAAGTTTAAGAATATCTTGAGGCATTAAACCTTTTAAGCCAACATCTGTGACAACAATTTTATTCTCATCAAGTAGATCTAGACTTGGGAAATGAGTGCCATTCGATGATCCTTCTACTTGAACTGACAATTCAGCGCTTTCAGCAGAATGTTCATTTGGCTTAGGCTCTAAAAAGAAAATATTGTCTTGATCAACAATAGAAGATTCAACAGGTTCTGAATTAAAGCTTGCTCCAAATGAAGTCAGCTCAATCTCCCCACTCCCTACCACAGAGTTGTTTAAATTTTCTTGTTTCACCTCAACAGATACAGACTGATCGACATCATCCGCATGATTTAATTCTGTTGAATGCAAGCTTTCAGATTCAGATTTTTCAGGATGAACTGACTCCGTAGGAACAGCTTCATCATCAGATGCCATCATCTGCTGAAACAAGATTAGATCCGTATTTTCCTCATCATTTACATCACGACTAGGCTGAATCGAACTCGTATTATTCTCAGGCGAACTGATTTTCGATCCTGCTTCTTGATGATCAGCCAGTATAGATTCTGAATTCTCTGTCGAAATCTGATTGAAATTTTCAGCTTCTTTTAAGACATTTGATTCTTCTGGAGGTGCTTGAGTGGTCAGCTGCTCATTATTCGCCATCGGGCGGAATGCCAACAACCTGAGCACACACATTTCAAAGCCTTGCTCTTGAGTCACTGCAATTTGTAATTCAGCACGACCTTTACATGCGATTTGATAATACAATTGTAGATCCTGAGCCGAAATCATGCTCGAAAGCTGCATAATTTTCTGATTAATCTCAGCACTATATTTTAAACTCAAGTCTGGTAAATATTGGAGTAAAGCCAACTCATGTAAAGTTGAAATGAGTTGATCCAACACCAAAGAAACATCAAGTGCTTGTTGACGGAATTGGAGTAATAAAGCACTGACTTTAGCACGTTGATTTTGATGTATCGCCAAAATAAGGTCGAAAATAATCGTGCGATCAATCAAACCCAGCATTTCTTTCACATCTTGGTGGTGAATCGCACCTTGCCCATATGCAATTGCTTGATCTGTTAGCGACAGTGCATCACGTAAAGAACCTTGTGCTGACTCAGCGATCTGCCAAATCGCATCAGCTTCCGCATTAATTGATTCTTTAGTTAAAATTTGTGTGAGATGTGAAGTGATTTCATCAACCGCCAATGGGCGTAAAGTAAATTGCAAACAACGCGAAATAACCGTAATTGGAAGTTTTTGAGGATCTGTCGTCGCAAATAAAAATTTGACATGTTCAGGCGGTTCTTCAAGTGTCTTGAGTAAAGCATTGAATGAATGTGTGGACAGCATGTGTACTTCATCAATGAGATACACTTTAAAACGACCTTGCGTTGGTGCATAAGGTACGTTATCCAATAATTCTCGTGTATCCTCAACTTTGGTTCGGGATGCTGCGTCAATTTCAATTAAGTCTATAAATCGACCTTCATTGACTGCGGTACACGTTGGACATACTTCACACGGTGTAGATGTTACACCTGTTTCACAGTTCAGACATTTAGCAAGAATCCTTGCAATCGTCGTTTTACCAACGCCACGCGTCCCCGTAAAAAGATAAGCATGATGCAGCCGACCACGCTCTAAAGCACTGGTTAATGCACGCGACACATGGTTTTGACCAACCAATTCTAAAAAATTACGTGGACGATATTTACGCGCAAGAACCTGATACATGAATGCTCCCTAATTACAGGACTAAGCATACTGTTTTTTTTGGCAAGAGTGAATGCGTTACAGATCATTCATACATTCAAAAAACAATTTAAACCCAAGTCTTTTTTCTTGGAAAAATTTAACCTGTTAAATTCAAACTAAAATCATCAAAATTTTCGTATTCCTCACCAGTCCCATCGATACGAATTTCTAGCATTTTGTTGACCAAATCGACAAGAATGATATTTCTGGTTGGGACACCGCTTAATTGAATCACAGACTTCTCAGTATTAATGAATTTAAACTGACCTTTTATTTCTTCTGCTTGGTTATGACCACTTAGACTTAATCGTGATAATACATACGTTTGGTCTGCGTTAAGTTGTAAATCAACAGCCATACCAGGACAATCCTCACAACGCGAAAAACACCCCATACATGGCGTAGTACCTTGATACAAACCAATATATTGAGGTGTTACTTGATTTTTTATTGAATCATTCTGTTTCAAGAGTTGATTTGATTGCGTGGGCTGATCGCAAGAAGCCATATGAATCGACGAGATCAAAACGAATGGGATGACAGTACTACGGCGCATAATCACAAATCAATTTTAACAATTTTGTGAAAATTACCATATCTCAAGTCTGCATATGAATCAATGCGTATGTTGGTGCACGTGAACTCCATCATCATGTAAAACTTGATCAGGGTAAGCGAGTCCAATCCCTTTAATTACTTCAGCAAAATATGACCCTTTATCTGTATAAACTTTAATAATTGCATATTGATCTTCAATACTTTGAGTAATCGTAAAATAGTTTAGATCAGCAGGATAATCCTCAAATTGCCCCTTATATCTCACAATTCCATCCTCAACTTGTTCAATCTCAGTAATTTCGGCCACACGATTGATACCAAATTGCAAAAGTTTCAAGGGAAATTTACTGCCCTCTTTCATGCTCGCCACTTGATCAGGGCTAAACTTAAATAAATAACCCGTGTCAGCCCGATGCTGAAAACTTTCTGGAAGAATCATATGCCGTTCAATATTTTGTTCTAGTACAGGCATAAGCTCAGGCATCAGATGAGAACTCGATGACTCATTCTTATTTTTAAGGCGTTCGTCATGAGCATTAACATTTTGACCCAGTTCATTTTCAACTTGATGCTGCTGTAAGCTTGCAGATGATTTGTCTTTTTCGGGTTTTAGATATAACGTAAATGTAGCAGTCACAAAAACTGCTACACCCAATAAAATATAAATTACTTTCATAAATTATTTGAATAGCGACACTGCTTTAGCATTTTTATTAATCATAGTGACAGCATCACGATCATTCGTACCCCCTAATTGGTATCCATACTTTGGATGGAATAAATCTGGGCTTGAGAAATAAGAGATACTATTACCTCCCATAATCGTACTACCCAAAGGATGCTCCAAACCACGTGCTGGTCCAGCGGTATCATGATGATCCACCCCCATATTATGACCGAATTCATGACGTAAAACCGTGATTCCGCAGTTAATACTTCCACTACCGATCATATAATTTGAGTTAGGGTTTTCAAGTAAGTAAGCTAAACCACAGCCCTCTTCATCACCTTCATAATATACAGCATCAGCTTTTAAGCGATTACGCTCATTCTGAATAACTTTGTCCACACGACCAATATCAAGGACATTGTTTAATGTTTTAGAACCTGGTGTTTTATATTGCAGATAACCAACATTTCGCAGATAGAACTTGGCATTTGAATTCTCTGCAGACACATTGGTTAGGTCAAAGCCTTCAATCAATCTAATTTTCGCTGCATTTGCACCTAATTTCTCTGCAACAGCAGGACTACTCACCAAAAGCATGTCAATCGTTGAACTATCAGCTTGCCATCCTTGAGATGTATAGACAAAACGTTGTGTTTCACCAGTTTGAATCGTTTGTCGTAAATTATTGGATGCCTGAATTGTGCTGCTCCACGCCGCTCCAGAACTTATGATTATCTTGTCATTGATTTGAGCACGATCAGGTAAATTAATTACTGATTGCCAATTTCCATTTGCCAACTTAACACGTGTCACTGGTTGTTTAGGATCAGGAACTTTTTGATTATTTAAATCTTTCGCTTGTATCACACGTTCTGGTGCAGAAACTAAAATCCACTTCACTAATTCTTTTACAAACATAAATTCATATCGATCACCTCTATTTAGTTTTAAAGTTGCTGAGGTATTGATATTCTGATTTGAAATAGTAGCTTCCCATGTTGCAGTCGACTTCACGATCACACGATCACGGTCATATGCTGAACTTGGTAATGTGAATTGTGACACCCAGTTTCCATCACCAAAAATAATTTCAGTTAAAGGGCTATCGGTTTTATTTAACTGAGTACCCACTGAACTAACATTTAGTTGTCTCGGCTGAATATATTCAGGCACCCATTTTTTTAGTCTTTGATTAAATACAAACCAATAGCGATCTCCTTTTTTTAAATTAAAATTACTCGAAAAAAGAAGATTTGTTGTATCAATTGATGAATCCCTGCCTGCATCAGATTCAATCAACATCACCGTATTGTTAGCCACATCACTCGGCAAGACTATTTTCTTTACCCAAGCGCCATCTCTTAGATGAACTCGCTGTATTATTTGTTGATTAGATACAATATTTTGTACACTTGAATTATCGACAATGGCACTAGGTGTACTGTTGATTCGCCATTTTTTTAAAGATTCACTATAAATAAAGTCGAATGTGTTTCCTCTATTGATTTGAATTGATTCAAGTGGAATATCTATATTGGAAGTATCTAGATATGCAGCATATCCCGCCGTCGAAGAAATTCTAATCTTGTCATTATTTTTTGGATTGTTTGGCAGATAGATTTGCTTCGTCCAATTTCCATCACCCAATTTAAATTCTAATTCAGCATAACCGCTCGGAATCTGACCGCTTTGCTGATTTTGGTTTGGTGTAAGTACTGTACTTGCCACAACACCACTCATCAAACAACCCATTAGTAAAAAGGTAATTTTTTTATTCATCATGTCACTATTTGTTTATTTTAGTTAAAGTTAGTGTACATTATAAATACAAATTCCCCTTTGTAAATGTTAAAACCATCCCTTTTTACCATTATTAATGTGATCTACACATCTCAATGCCTCTTGCGATAAACTCCACAAACGATAATCCCCTGTAATAGACCCAACAGGATAATTATGGGTATAGGCAAAACTTAATTTTCTTTCAGGATCACACCAAGCCCCTGATCCGTTATAACCCATATGACCAAAACCGTTTTTTGCACTTTTACCCAGCGTGATAACTCTGTGATAACCCAAACGCCAATGCATAGGTATTGGCATCACCTTGTCTCGATCATAGCTTTGTATTTGTGAAAGTTGTTTGAATACAAGTGGCTTGATAAATTGTCTTGATTCAAACTGACCATAGTGCGCCATCATGGCATAGATTTTCGCTAAACTTCTGGCTGTAAATACACCATTTGCAGCAGGAATGGGTTGAGTCAAAACACGATCATCAAAAAAGCTAAATCCCTTCATCCCTTTAGGAATCATTGCATCTATAAAATCATCAGGGTTTTGACCAGAATATTGAATGATCCGATCCGAAAATGAAATTTTCGGTTTTTTCTGCTTTTGTTGTGCAACTTGAGTAGTTGATGGCTTTCTTTTAGTATTTGGTTTTTCTAAAGGTTTAGCTATTCTTGAAAGTTGATCCTGAGGGACGCCAAAATAGGCACCATCTAATTGAAGTGGTTCAACTAAATATTGATTCATCAGATCAGAAAGATTTTGCTGAGTCGCTTTTTCAATCAGCCCTCCCAATAACCAGCCATACGTAAGCGCTTGATATGCATAATTCGAATTGGGTTTAAACCGTGGAGTCGCGCTAGCCATCACATTGAGCATATGATCCCAGTCCGCCATTTCAGATGCTTGAGCAATGACATTTCTGACATCATATAAACCAGTACGATGACTCAATACGTCAGCCAAATTAATCTTAGATTTTCCATGTTCAGCAAATTCTGGCCAATAATCAGCTATGGGTTGACGATAGTCTAATCTCCCTTCACTCACTAGAATATGCGCCAAAGTCGCTAAGATCCCCTTTCCAGTGGAATAGCACATCGCCATCGTGTCTTCTGACCACTCTTCACTCGCAGACTTTTTTCCAACATAAATATCAACCACTTTTTCTTGACCATAATATACAGCCAATGATGCACCACCTTGTTCCGTACGAGAGTCTTGTAAACGACTAAACAAATGTGCCAAATCTGCAAACTGATGGTGAACCGTACCCTTATAATTATGTGTGTCAGCGTAAATTAAATCTTTTAGAATTTTCATCTTCTATCCTTGATTTATAGTTATAAAAAAGCCTAACAAACATGTTAGGCCTTGAGCATTTATTAAAGTGGTTTCACAACACCTGAAACATGAGGTTTTTGCGATTTTGCATTACGAACTAATAAATGTGTCGCTTGTTCGCGCTCACCCGTTAAAAATTCAACCTCAGATGGTAAAAACATAGGCAACTTAAAATAAACATCAGCATCATAAGCATCCGGTAAACTAATACTTGCTAATGCTTTAGCCTTACTCCACATTCCATGAGCAATCGCTTGTTTAAAACCAAATGCTTTCGCTGTAACTGCATGAATATGAATGAGGTTAAAATCACCTGAAACAAGCGCATAGCGACGACCCGTATTTTCGGCGACTTTCCAATTTCCCTGTGATTTAAATTCAGGCAACTGATCTTCTTTAGCCTTTGAAGCGGATGAAGTATTTGTTTTTTGAAGAGAAAGATAGGTCGTTAAACCTTCCATCACCACATCATTACCTACTTTTACAGTCGTAATAAAATCAAATTGCAAACCTTTATCATGGGGTTTTAACTCGCCAAATTTACATGATAGCGTGATGGTTTCATTCACTCCGATTTTACGGTACTGCTTAACTTGATTACGAATATGAACCAAACCCAGCAATGCGAATGGGAAAGGTTCTTGTGTCATCATTTGCATCTGCAAACTTTGAGAAATGACTGCCAAGTAAGTCGATGGTACATATCCATTATTCTTATAACCACAAATTTCGTTATAAGATTTTAAATGGTCATGATCAACACGGTATTCATCAACGATGTAATCCACTTGCGGAAGTGTCTTCTCGCCTTTCGGTTTTTTAAAAATTAAACCTTTAATGACTTTAGGATAAGCTAGATAAGCTTTTGGCAATTGACTAAAGTGACGTGTTTTCATGTTAAAAATTCCCATTTATCTTTATAAAAAATTTACAGTTTGATGCTCAACAAAATGATCATAACAAATCATACGAGCAATAAAGAGAGCAATGCCTGAACATTACTCTCTTTCATTTAACAATCTATGACCACTTAAGCTTAAGCACCTAATAAACTTTGACCGCACACACGTACAATGTTTCCATTCAGCCCCGTTGAAGCAGATGAAGCAAATAATGCGATTGTTTCAGCAACATCAACTGGTTGCCCCCCTTGACTCATCGAGTTCATACGGCGACCCGCTTCACGAATTGCGAATGGAATCGCTGCTGTCATTTGAGTTTCAATAAATCCAGGAGCAACAGCATTAATCGTTACACCATTTTTCAAAATTGGTGCTGTAAATTTCACTAAACCAATTACACCAGCTTTAGAAGCTGCGTAGTTAGTTTGACCGAGGTTACCCGCAATACCTGAAATCGAAGATACGCAAACGATGCGACCATTTTCATTGATGCCTTCATTAGACAACAAATAGTCATTCACACGCTCAATCGCAGATAAGTTAATGTTAATCACAAGATCCCAAAGCTCTGGCTTCATATTAGCAAGCGTTTTATCACGTGTAATACCAGCATTATGGACAATCACATCTAGCCCGCCTTGAGCAGCCGCTGCAGCTTTGATTTTTTCTCCAGCATCTGGTGCAGTGATATCAATCGCTAAAGTCGAACCACCAATTTCACTCGCAACACGATCAAGATCTGCTTGTTGTTGTGGTACATCTAAGCAAATGACATGAGCACCATCACGTGACAAAACATGCGCAATCGCTTCACCAATACCACGACTTGCACCTGTGACCACCGCAGTTTTGCCCGCAAGTGGTTTAGTCCAATCAACATCAACAACATTCGCTTTTGAAACACGAATGACTTGACCTGATACATACGCTGAGCGCGGAGAAAGTACAAAACGAAGTGTAGATTCAAGATTTAAAGCAGCATCTTGATCTACATAAACCAATTGTGCAGCAATACCTTTCTTAAATTCTTTACCTACAGATTTCACGAAACCTTCTAATGCACGTTGAGCAATCGCTTGTTTCACTGTAGGTGCTGATTCTGGCGTCAAGCCAACAACGACTACACGACCTGAAGTTTGAATTTGGCGACCAATTGGATTAAAGAATTTATGCAATTCATTTAACTGTTCAGAGTCCTGAATACCCGAAGCATCAAACACGACTGCTTTGAATTTCGACTCTTTATCGCCTTCATTAAACGCCCCTAAGTTCAACCCAACTTTAGCTGCAGCTTGTTGTAACTCCGCATTGTTTCCAGCATAGCTGTTGGCATGAATATTACTCAGAACTTGCGCAATTTCACCATTAAAAAGACTTTTAGACGCAGAACCAATTAAAACAGCGCCTTGAACAACAGGCGTTGCTGATTCAAAGCGATCTAAGTGAATTGGGGATGGTAAACCTAAATTTTTGATGACAAATTTACCAATTGGAGATTTTGCAAAAGCTTGATATTGGTCAGTCATGAATATGATCTCTCGATAGAATAATTTTTTGAAGGATCTATGATGTAGATGAAGTTCAGTTCAAACTCTGATACTTAGTAAATTAATCGATCCCTGCGTTTCAGTTAAATAATACTTGAGTTACTCTATGTATGTCTTGACCTGAAAGCATTGCTAAATGTCATTTTAGTCAATACGACCTCTTAGCGATTATGCTAATGTAGCACTCAAGAATATCCCAAATATGCTTGGAAAAGCCTTATGAGCAAAACAACTCAAGAAAATCCAACAACTGAGAATTCTGCGAAAGCGACTGTGTCAAATACATCAAAAGCTCGTTCAAATGCGAGTAGTGGTAATGCAAACAGCGCCAACAACGCAAATACTCCAAAAGCGACTCGCCCTCGTACGTCGACGACTCGCAAAAAAACAGCAGCAACAAATAAAACTAAAGCTGAAAATCAAACTTCAGCAACTACGACTCAATCTTCCGCTGAACAGGAAAAAACTATGACTCAAAATACTGTACGCCGTGTTGCAATTATCGGTGGTAATCGTATTCCTTTTGCACGTTCTAATGGTGCTTATTTCACAGCTACAAATACGGATATGCTTACAGCAGCATTGAATGGTCTAGTTGAGCGTTTTAATCTTCAAGGTCAACGTCTGGGTGAAGTTGTTGCTGGTGCTGTACTGAAGCACAGCCGTGATTTCAATATGACGCGTGAATGTGTGTTAAGCACAGAGCTTGCACCTGAAACTCCAGCTTACGATATCCAACAAGCTTGTGGCACTGGGCTTCAAGCTGCTTTCCTCGTAGCGAACAAAATTGCACTAGGTCAAATTGAGGTGGGTATTGCAGGTGGTGTAGATACCACTTCAGATGCTCCTATTGCATTTGGTGATGGATTACGTAAAGCTCTTTTAGAACTCAATGTTGCAAAAACAGGTAAAGATCGCCTTAAAGCGTTAACTAAAATTAACGTAAAAGATTTGCTAGACGCGCCTAAAAATGGTGAACCTCGCACCGGCTTATCTATGGGCGATCACCAAGCAATCACAACACTTGAGTGGGGCATTTCTCGTGAAGCTCAAGATGAACTTGCTGCATCGTCTCATCAAAAAATGGCTGCGGCTTATGAAGCAGGTTTCTTTGACGATTTAATGACGCCATTCCTTGGTCTTGAACGCGACAACAACTTACGTCCCGACTCAACTGTAGAAAAGCTTGCAAAACTTAAGCCAGCGTTTGGTAAAGGTGATGCTCGTACAATGACTGCGGGTAACTCTACTCCACTTACCGATGGTGCTTCTTGTGTATTATTAGCATCAGAAGAATGGGCTAAAGCAAATGGTCACGAAATTTTAGCGTATTTAAGTTTCTCTGAAACTGCTGCTGTAGATTTCATTGGTAAAAAAGAAGGTTTGTTAATGGCTCCTGCTTACGCAGTTCCACGTATGCTCGAGCGTGCTAATTTAAAACTTCAAGATTTCGACTACTATGAAATTCATGAAGCATTTGCATCTCAAGTTCTTTCTACATTAAAAGCTTGGGAAGATCCTAAATTCTGTAAAGAGCGTCTAGGCTTAGATGCACCTTTAGGTTCAATTGATCGTGCGAAGTTAAACGTTAAAGGCTCTTCGTTGGCTGCGGGTCACCCATTTGCAGCAACGGGTGGTCGTATTATCGCAACTGCTGCGAAAATTTTAAATGAAAAAGGTTCAGGTCGTGTACTTGTCTCGATCTGTGCTGCAGGTGGTCAAGGTGTAACGGCTATTATTGAAAAATAATTCGATGTTCATAACAAAAAAGCCCCTCGATTGAGGGGCTTTTTTTATTTTCATAAAAAAGATTGACAGAGTATTTATTTTTTTTAGATGAATGACTGACATTAAACTTTAAAAATTAGCATTTTATTACATAATTAAAGAGCTAAAAATGGATTTTAGCCAATTAAAGGAAAAAAAATGAAAAAGATACAAAAAATATACTCAGTAATTCTATTATGTTGCATCAGTACCACAATTTTGGCGAACTCAGTTGAGCCTAAATATAAATGGTCTGTTAGTACTGGATGGCTACATATAATGCCTCAGGGGAAATATGGAAATACGTCGATTAATACAGCCGTTGATCCTGATTATGAGTATGACCTATTAAAAAATATAGGCATAACCTCAAAAATGGAGGGATTAAGCAATTGGACAGAAAATGCTGGCTTAAAACCTAAGGATGGGGATACTTTGGGCTTAATGATTAATTATTATGTCAATGATAACATTTCACTTCAAATAATTGGAGGTGTTCCACCCAAAATTGATATTAAGGGGAAAGGTCAGATTAATGCAAAACCTATTGCACTTAACCCAATGATTGATGCTGCTATTATTGATATATTAGGACCTGATCGAAATTTGTTTATAACTGATCTTGGGAGCAGATCAAAGTTGGCAGAAGCAACAGCTTGGACTCCAGCTGCAACCGCACAGTACCACTTTGGTAGTACAGGTATAAATAAATTTAGACCTTATGTAGGGGCAGGAATAATGTATGCAACATTTACTGGGCTAAAAATTGATAAAGGTCTTGAGGAAGAACTAATAACTGCTGGACATCGTATCGGTCATATTACAAATATTGTTAGAGATGATGACCCGATGAAGGATATCAATGGAAATCTATTAGATGCTATTGTAGATCCTATAGGAGTAAGAATTAATTCTCCAGTAGATCCAAAGGTTAAAGTGAAAGCCACTGATGCTTTAGGAGCAGTATTTACTTTAGGTGCAAATTACGACATTTCAAATAGAATCTATATTACCGGATCACTAACCTATGTAGATTTATCGAATAAGTCGAAAATTACAGTTTATGACCAAATATCAGGGCGTCAATTAGTTTCATCATCAACAAAAATCAATCTTAATCCTTTAATCAGCTATATTGGAATTGGTTATAAATTTTAATTAAAAAAAGCATCTCAATAGAGATGCTTTTTTATTTTGAGTTTTAGTGATTTAAAGCCTCAGGTGCATAACCCAGTTTAGCTTCGATCCCATCATAGAACCATTGAAATATAAACGTATACACCAGAATACTAAGCGTCAAAGCTAAGTCGACGATAAAAGCTTGTATGAGCGTCATATCCATCATATATGCAACAATTGGAATGGTCACTAACATCAAGCCACCTTCAAATCCTAGCGCATGCAATATACGAACTTTTACAGTACGCTTCCACTGATTGCGCGCTTCAATTTTTTCGAAATAATGATTGAAAATCATATTCCAGATCACTGAAAGTACAGCCATAATCACACCTAATGAACCTGCAATCTCCAGTGGAACTTCAAAAATAGAACTCAAAGAAATTGCGATGATCACCAATAGAATGATTTCATAGCTTATTGCGTGAATAATTCTTCTCTTTGAAAAAAACATGCGTTCACTCATCAACTTTGTTATTCATGAGCGCATTTTATTTTCATAATATTGAATGATCGAGTTAGAATCTATCAGAATTTTTGAAAGAATAAACATGAATATTAATCAAGAACAATTGGTCGTTTTTAAAACTGTGATGGAAACAGGTTCTTTTTCCGCAGCCGCACGTCAGTTAGGCAAGGTCCCCTCTGCTGTAAGTATGGCGATTTCCAATTTAGAGATTGATCTGAATCTTCAACTGTTTGAAAGAGTAGGACGTGAACCACAGCCAACACTTCAAGCCAAAGTTTTGTATGAACGTACTAATCATTTATTGATTGAAATGAATCAATGGAAACAACATGCATTTGGTTTGAGTAGCGGGATCGAAACCGAATTAAATATAGTGGTGGTATCTGAGTTACTGCATAGTAGATGGACTGATTATATTGTTTTATTAGAACAACAATTTCCTCAACTACAAATCAATATATTCAGCGCACCACAAGAAGATGCTCAACAAATGATTTTAACGGGTAAAGCACATTTAGCATTGATGTTTGAGCGTGAACATATTGAGGCGAATGAACAATTTGTGGAATTAATGAAAGAAAGTTTAATTCCAGTTGCATCTGTTCATCATCCGCTGTGCCAAAATCAAAAAGTGAGCTATGAAGAAATTTTTCAAAGTCGTCAGATTGTAGTCGCTAGTCGCGATCGGAACATTAAACCTGAGTTACTCTTTTCCAAAGATGCATGGCGTACAGATAATCACCACTCTGCATGTAGATTAATTTCTCAAGGACTTGGATGGGGAGTTTTACCCACTGAAATGCTTATCGAACAACCAACATTAAAGAAAAAACTTAAAGTTCTACGATTTTCAGATTTCACCCCAAAATTTGATTATTTTATCGATCTGGTTTGGAGTAAAGAGCAACCATTAGGCAAAGCTGCTCAATTTTTAATTCATCACATCAGAAATAAAAGAAAAATGTAGGAAAATAACTTGATTTAAAACTTTTGTAGCATGTTTCAAAATAATCATGTGTTATAAAGATGATATAAGTAATGAAACAAAGAATTAGATCGCAATGACTGAAACAGCTTTATCTCAATTAAAAAACTTCACTACAATTGTTGCAGACACAGGTGACTTAAACGCTATAAAAAAATTTAAGCCATTGGATGCTACCACTAACCCTTCACTCATCACGGCAGCAGCTTCATTCCCTGAAAACAAAGAACTGATTGAAGCTGCATTTGATCAAGCAAAGTCAGAGGGTTATCAGTCAGATGAGTTAATCGATAGAACAATTGATATCCTGACTGTCAAATTAGGTGTGGAAATTCTAAAAGTAGTTGAAGGTCGAGTATCAACGGAAGTTGATGCAGCACTTTCATACGATACAGCCGCGACAATTGCTAAAGCTAAAGGATTACTCGCACTCTATGCGACTTATGGTGTTGATCAAAACCGAATTTTAATTAAAATCGCCTCAACATGGGAAGGTATTCAAGCTGCTAAGGTTCTTGAATCAGAAGGCATTCATTGCAACTTAACTTTGTTGTTTGGTTTACATCAAGCAAAAGCATGTGCGGATGCTCAGGTCACGTTAATTTCACCATTTGTAGGACGTATTCTCGATTGGTATAAAAAAGCTGAAAATGTGGATCACTATCCAATTGAACAAGATCCTGGTGTGCAATCCGTTAAACATATTTACCAGTTCTACAAACAAAATCAGGTGAAAACTGAAGTTATGGGTGCAAGCTTTCGTAGCGTAGAACAGGTTCTCGGACTTGCTGGATGCGACCTCTTAACTGTATCACCGAATTTACTTGACGAATTGGCTCAAGATCATCGCCAAGTTGAAGTTCAGTTAAATGCAAATGCACACAGCTCAAATATCGAATCGCTTAGTCCAATTACTGAAATAGATTTTAAAGAGCAAATTCAGAAAGATCTTATGGCATCGCAATTATTGCAAGGCGGTATAGATGGCTTTATTAAGGCAAGAGATCAACTCAGCTCCCTGTTAAAACAATCATTTGGCATAGATGCTGATATTAAAGCTTAATTGCACCTATCCATCATTCTTTCAATCGAGCTCTTAGGAGCTCGATTATTTTTTAAGAGATAAATGAGTGTTTGGTATAACTGATCTTCCAACCTATTTAATAGGTACATTACTTATTATTTTATTACCTGGACCTAACTCGCTCTATGTCATGTCTATTGCGACTCGCTTTGGCATAAAAGTGGGCTATCAAGGTGCTTTCGGTATTTTGTGTGGAGATAGCATCCTTATTTTGCTAACTGTCTTAGGTGCCGCAACATTATTGCATCAATTTCCCTGGATTTTTTTCGCCCTAAAAATTATTGGTGCTTTATACCTTAGTTATTTAGGTATCCGCTTAATATATGCAGCCTATTTAACTTGGAAACGTCCAAGTAAAGATCAAGCTAATGTTTCTATTGAACAAAAACAAGAAAAATTTCATCCTTTTCGTACCGCATTACTCGTCAGTCTAATTAACCCAAAGGCAATACTGTTCTTTTTATCTTTTTTTGTTCAATTTGTAGATCCAGCTTATCCTTATCCAGCCCAAAGCTTTTTAATGCTTGCTGTAATTTTACAATTGATGAGTATGGCCTACTTAAGTATGTTGATCTTTACAGGTATCAAAATTTCCAATTACTTCAACACGCATTATAAAGTAGCTGCTGCTTCTGTTGCCGCTATTGGTATTTTATTTGGATTGTTCGGAATCAAACTTGCGACATCAACAATGTAATCTTAAGATCACAGACTCATTAGGGAAATAATATAAAAATGCTCAAAGAAGTGATAACAAGAATAAAAAAAGATTTTAGTCTACCTGCTGTTTTCGCTGGCTTTATTACATTTTTAATTGGCATTAGCGTTTCATCTGTACTGGTTATTCAAGCTGGACAAGTATTAGGTGCAAATCAAGCACAGATTAGCTCATGGTTTTGGGCACTGGGTTTGAGTATAGGATTATCAGGACTGATCTTAAGCTGGAAGTTTAAATATCCAGTTGCGACATCATGGTCAACAGCAGGACTAGCACTGATTATCGCTACAGGCTCAGGATACAATTTGAATGAGGCGATAGGGGCATTTCTAATATGCGGAATTATGACTGCTGTATTGGGCTTTTTTGGAATATTTCAAAGAATTCTTGAATTTTTACCGCAATCTCTTACAAGTGCCATGTTAGCTGGAGTGTTATTAAAATTTGGCATTTCATTATTTACGGTCATGCAAGACCAATTGATCTATGTTTTAATCTTGATCAGTACATATATAATAAGTAAAAAAGCATTACCACGTCACTCTATTGTCATTACATTGTTAGCTTGCATTATCGCCACACCTTTTTTCTTTGAATATACAGCAACCAAAATTCACTACGGAATGACGTATCCAGTATGGATTCAGCCTGAATTTCACTGGTCAAGTATTCTGGGTTTAGCTATTCCCCTCTTGATCATCAATATGGCTTCGCAATATTTACCTGGTTTAGCAATGATCAGATCCTATGGTTACAAACCTCATGTCAACCAATTAGTGAGTTGGACAGGAATTGCTCAAGCAATATTCGCTCCGTTCGGGGCATTTTCAACCAATATCGCGGCAATCAGTGCAGCTGTGAGCCTAGATGAACAAGTTCATCAAGACCCTTCTAAACGCTATATTGCAGGTATTGCTTGTGGTGTGTTCTATATTTTTATGGGCATTTTTGCGGCGACACTAACGGGATTGTTACTGTCATTCCCTAGAGAAATGATCACCACTTTGGCGGCGATCGCGCTTTTTGCCACGATTGGACATAACATCAGTATCGCATTTAAAGAAGATTTAGATCGTGATGCTGCTTTAATCACTTTTTTAATGTCTGCATCTGGAGTTCAGTTTTTGGGCATTGGATCTGCTTTTTGGGGATTGATTATTGGATTTATTATTTATCATTTGATGCGTATCAAAATTAAAAAGCCTATTTAAAAAATAGGCTTTTGGGAATTAAATTACAGGATATTCACCCGTACCTTCAGGCCAAGGTGTCAATAATTCATATCCTTCATCAGTCACAGCAACCATATGCTCCCATTGTGCAGACCAAGATTTATCTGCTGTAACTACTGTCCATCCGTCTTTTAATTCTTTAACTTTGGCTTTGCCTGCATTCACCATAGGCTCAATGGTAAACACCATTCCTTTTCTTAATACTAATCCCTGACCAGGCTGTCCGTAATGCAATACATTCGGTTGCTCATGGTAGGTTTTTCCAATACCATGACCACAATATTCACGTACAATCGTATAACCTTCGCGTTGCGCAACTTGTTGAATAGCATGACCCACGTCACCAAGTGTCGCGCCAGGTTTAACCGTTTTAATACCTGCAAGCATCGCTTCATAAGTCGTATCGACTAATTTTTTTGCTTCAGGTTTAATTGTACCTACATAGTACATTCGACTGGTATCACCAAAATAACCATCCTTGATGATTGCAACATCAATATTAATGATGTCTCCATCCTCTAAGATAATATTGGAAGCAGGGATACCATGACATACAACTTCATTTTTCGAAATACAGGTTGTTTTTGTATATCCGTAATAACCTACATTTGCTGGCGTCACCTTGAGTGTATTGACGATGTAATCATTACAGATATCATCAAGATACTCAGTACTCACACCTGGCTTCACATAATCACCAATCATCGCAAGCACTTGTGCCGCAAGCCGACCCGATATTCTTAGTTTTTCAATATCTTGTTCAGTTTTAATGGTGACAGCTGTTGCCTTCATGATGAACCCCTTTTTAATTCAGGATTCATTATAGGACTTTCATTTGTCGATCACAAACGCTACAGACTGTCTGTAACTCAATCATCTCGACCATTATTTAACCATTCAGTACATTATTTTATTTTGCGAATCTAGGTCTATGCTCTGTTTGATTTCAATTCAATAAATAAATTTCTTTTATTAGTTTTATAAATACATAGACTTAATTTAACTCATAATTTCCCATCCAATAAAATTATTCGCTTCTTGCTTTTTTTCTATTCCATTCGATGGATGACCACCCTCCCTATTTACTGACATTTGCTCTAAAATCGCTTTCTTTTTCTTGAACCGATCTCCCTTATGACCAATTTGCGTACACGGGACATTATTGCCTTAGGTTTTATGACCTTTGCACTATTTATCGGTGCAGGCAATATTATCTTCCCACCTATTGTTGCTCAACAAGCGGGTGAACATGTGTGGTTAGCTGCTTTTGGCTTTTTAATTACTGCTGTTGGCCTTCCTGTTATCACGATCATTGCGCTATCGCGTGTTGAAGGCTCTATTCAACTTTTAAGCTCTCCACTGGGTAAGATTGCAAGTTTAATCTTAACCGTAGCATGCTATCTTGCTGTTGGACCACTTTTTGCGACACCGCGGACAGCTACAGTTTCTTTTGAAATTGGTTTTTCGAGTTATTTCGGAACGTCTTCATCTACCTTGTTGATCTACAGTGCAATTTATTTTGCATTTGTAACGTTAATCTCACTTTATCCAAATAAAATTTTGGATACTGTTGGCTATGTTTTATCTCCACTCAAAATTCTCTCTTTGATCATTTTAGGTGGCAGTGCCTTTTTAGTTTCTGCAGATTATATCCCTGCACCCATTGGAAACTATATCAATAGTCCTATTTCAGAAGGTTTTGTTAATGGTTATTTAACAATGGACACTTTAGGGGCTTTAGTATTTGGTATTGTCATTATTAATGCGATACGTTCACGAGGTGTAACTGATCAAAAGTTAATTACCAAATATGCAGTGATCGCAAGTTTAATTTCAGGTATTGGCCTTACACTGGTTTACATTAGCCTATTTAAACTTGGACTGAGTAGTCACGAAGCTGCACCTAACGCTGCAAATGGTGCCATTATTCTCCATGGCTATGTTCAGCATGCCTTTGGTGACTTTGGCTCATATTTTCTAGGGGCGATGATTTTTATCGCATGCATGGTTACGGCAATTGGTTTGACTTGTGCATGTGCAGAATATTTCTCACAAATCACGAAGATTACTTACAAAAAATGGGTTTTCATTCTTGTTGGTTTCTCATTTGTCATTTCCAACTTAGGTTTAACCAAGTTAATCGCCTTCTCTGTACCTGTATTAAGTGCAATCTATCCACCAGCGATTGTGGTGATCACGATGGGCTTTATGTGGAAGTTATTTAATTCCGCTCCGCGCGTCATTGCACCTGTTACAGCGGTTGCTTTCATCTTCGGTATTATTGATGGACTTAAGGTTGCAGAATTAGATCATTTCTTGCCAGCATTTATGAACAATCTACCATTGGCTGAACAAAATTTAGCATGGTTGATTCCTTCTTTAGTTGTATTTGTCATTGTCTACACACTGGATAGACTGAAGAAGTAAATTCAGGTGATTTATCAATAAATATTGTTTTACCCAAGCCGTATTTGTTCTGTAATCAATAATTGTCTCGTTTATCCAACAGACTATTATTGCTTACCCACCTTAACTTTGATCTCATCAGTCAGATTTGGAATGACTTTTGCTACTATTTATTTGTTTGGCAAGATGCTAAAAAGTAATTAGATTAAAGAATTACAAGAAACTCTATTCATCTCATCACCATTTATCGAAATAATTCTAGCATTTGCTCAAATAATATCTTAATTTCAAATATTTCAACTTTTGTCATAATAATGTCATAATTTATTTACATAATAGAGTGTTAAAAACTTGCTTTATTCTTCAATCCCCTGTACAAGTATATAAACAAAGTCGACTAAATCATTCAGATTTGTCATGAATTATCAGGAGGGATGGAGATGTTATCATTACATTTCAACAAGCAAGTCTTCATTAATACTCTTAAAGCGAACAACAATGCTGTCGTTTTTTTGAGCACAATGTTTGCTCTCATGCTGACACTTGTTGTGCAAGGTACAATTCAAGGCACGTTGAAGCTTGAATATTTTGCTTATGCACTTGCTGCAACGCTAGCATTTTACGTGTGGGCCTTTATTGACACGAAATATCGTACTCAAAAACTTTCTGATCAAGAAGCGCATTTAGACTAAGAGGTGGATGCAAAAGCATCCATCTTAAAGTCAATGTCATAATTTATAGAACTCTATCAAAACAACAAGTTTTTAAATTCTGCTCTACTTATCTACTTAAAATAACCCAATATACAAACCATAAAGCAAACCTAAGGTCGCCCCAACCTCACCTACGACCAATAGTACCATCGCACCTCTCATGAGCAATTTTGGTAATTCAATACGCCCTAATTGATGTGGTTCTTTGAACTGATTTGTCGTATCTTTCAATAAGCCATGCAAAATATAACTTATAATTGAAAATGCAAAAAAGAAAATATTAATCAAAATAAAGAGCAAATTTGTCGATTCATTCAATGCTGAAAAATATGCCATTACAGCTAGAATTAAAGTTGCAGGTGCATATAGAAAACTACTCCTATGCGCAATATCAACATAATAATGTGCTCGAGCTTGTTTAGATAAGCTGATTTGCACATACTTCCAAACGCCAGTAAGCATACCCGTCAATAAAAAAATACCACTAAAAAAAATAGCAAGTCTTACCGATAATTCCATTTGATCAATCATGATCTTACATTCCTTCGCTATAAAACAGATTGCAATATGTTTAGCATCTTATCTCATATTTCGTACTACTACTTGGCTACCTCCATACCTTATATAGAAATTTAAGCCAAAAAAAAGCTCCAATAAGGAGCTTTTTTATTAGAGTTTAAAGCGTGATTTTAACGGTTTTAATTCGATTATCTTCCATTTCTAGAATTTCGAAATTAACCCCTTGGTGTTCAATCACCATACCAACTTCTACCGCCCCACTCGTTTTATCTAAAATCAGTCCTGCAACACTGAAGTAACCTGAGTCTTCTTGCACCAGATCTAAATCTAATATATCGAGCGCCAGCTCTAATTGATATAAATCTAACATACCAGACGCCTTCCAAGTGGTATCATCGATTTTAACCAATTCAAGTTGTTCATCAGCATCTGGGAATTCACCAGCAATTGCTTCAAAAACATCTAATGGTGAGATTAAGCCTTGAATATTGCCATATTCATTTGTAACAAGTACCAATGAACCTTTAGAAGTTCTTAATGTATTAATTGCATCAATCACTTTCATTTTTTCATAAATGAAAATAGGACGGACACGTTTCATCAAATCTTTCAGTTGATCTGGATCATCTAATGCATCAATCAATTCTTTTGCACGTACAATCGTGATGACTTTATCCAATTGTCCACGACAAACTGGGAAAAGACTATGAGGTACAGCTAATACCTGTTCACGAATTGCTTCGGCATCGTCCTCAATATTTACCCAAGAAATTTGATTTCGAGGTGTCATAATTGAAGCAACTGAACGTTCAGCAAGTGATAGCACACCACCAACCATATAACGCTCTTCATCACCAAAAGCTTGTTGAATTTCTTCAACTTCTTTGGATGTTGCAATATCGGCATCCAATTTACTGCCCATCAATTTCAAAATTGAATCTGCAGTTCGATGACGTAATGGGATCTTCGCTTGATTTTTTTCAAGATTACGATTCGAAAATTGATTGAATGCTTCAATTAAAATTGCAACACCAATACCTGAATAAATATAACCTTTAGGGATATGGAATCCAAAACCTTCAGCGATTAAACTTACACCGATCAATAACAAGAAACTTAAACAAAGGATAACCACCGTAGGATGGCGGTTAACAAACGTAGTTAGCGGTTTTGATGCAATTAACATGACAACCATAGCCACAATCATCGCAGCCATCATCACGTAAATATTATCTACCATACCAATCGCAGTAATCACTGAGTCGAGTGAAAATACCGCATCAAGCACGACGATCTGAGCCACAACTGCAGCAAAACCAGCGTATACGACATTGTTATTCGTTTTAATCTCGGGTTTACCCTCCATTTTTTCATGGAGTTCATTGACAGCCTTATACACAAGGAATAGACCACCAAACAGTAATATCAAATCTCGACCTGAGAATGTTTTTCCAAAAATTTCAATCAATGGTTGAGTTAAAGTCACTAACCACGAGATCGCAAAAAGCAGACCTAGACGCATTAATAATGCGAGGGATAAACCGATTACACGGGCTTTATCACGTTGTTCTGGAGGAAGTTTTTCTGCAAGTATCGCAATAAATACTAAGTTATCAATACCTAAAACGATTTCAAGAATGATAAGGGTAATTAACCCTATCCAAATGCCAGGATCCAATAAAAATTCCATATTAGATCTCCTGGTTCTTATTATTTAAGATAATGTAAGAAGCTAAATTAGGCCAACACGGCGACGGGTCCATATATAAAGTTACCTTTTCAGAAATGATGAAACTATTATGCATAAGAATTTTATTTTGTAATTACTTTTTTTATGTTCAAAACAATTTTTTATGTAAATTTAGATCATATCTTTAGTCGTAATTGCCATCCTTGAATAGTCTTTGACATTTTCGACACAAAAAAAAATATCAGTGCCAAGTTATAGTTCCTCTATTTTTCAATAGAATTTGGTCAGCGTGGAATTGACATAAAGATATAATCATGAAGATCAGAATAGCTGTATTTTTAGAATCTTCTGTTTTGATATATATAAAGATATTTAAAGATCATTGAAATATGTTTTATAAAACTGAAGCCTATAGGTATCATGCCTTTTGTCTGATTTAAGGTAAGCGCTTGAACATAAGTTGATTATTTGAACAAAGTTCTTTTAATATAGGTTATGCTTCATGTAATATTTAAATCAATAAAAACAATTAAGTTACACTGACAAGGACGTAGCGATGTCAAAAAAATATGCAAAATTTTTACCTTCATCTGAAAATTTTGAACTCGAAAATTTTCCATTCTATTGGATCACTCAAGTCCATTCTCAGTATGTACTGAATGTTGACCATGTGCTCAAAAAGTATGGCGTTGATAATTCTCGTCGACGTTTGCTTGTCGCATTGTCTACTAAGCCAGATGCAAGTGTTTCAGAACTCTCTGACATGATTGTGTCAAAAATGTCGACGACTACAAAAATCGTTTACCGTTTAAAAGATGAAGGAATGGTTGATACTTACTCGTGTGAAAACGATGCCCGTATTACGCGTGTGGTACTAACACCAAAAGGTTTGGAAATGACAAAAAAAATTAATGACCTGATGAGTGTGGTTCTTGAACAAACATTTGAGGGATTAACCCCACTTCAAATTGAAAAACTAATGGAAAGCTTAAAGCATATTTTCAAAAATTTAGCGCATTAATTTTCCTAAACTTTAGATTAAAGCCCATCATCAAACATATTGAGTTGGGCTGTATTGTTCTGCCGTGGTTTTGGAGAATAAAAACATTCAAATTCCTCTACTGGAAAGCCCTCTACAAAGTTCTGAATGTCGGGGGATTTTAAACTCAACCACTGATCTAATTTATGGTGCGGAATAATAATTACTGACCGTTTAACATCTCCAGGCTCATGAAAATCCTTCATCATTTCGTGATGAATAGCATCCATGGTAATCATCGTTGCTGAACGATAAATAATTTGATCAATTTTCGTGATTTCATACAACGCTGCGATAAAAAATGCCTGACCATCTTTTCTTCTCACACCCCATCGTTGCGGTCGTCCATTAATATATTTTGCTTCATAAAACTCAGTGACTGGAATTACACCAAATTTACATTTTTCAAATGCTTCTTGAAAACTTCTTTTTTCGCTTAATGTTTCATTGCGTGCATTATAGGTTTTCTTCGCTATTTCTATATCAGTTGCCCATTTTGGTATAAAACCAAAATTAACTAACCTCCACTCGTAGCCATGATCAGATTTAAATAACAACGGGGTTTCGTAGCTTGGATAAACCTCTTCCACATATTCAAATGGAATATGTGGAAGTTCTAATGCTTGGATTTGATGCGCTTGTATTGGCTTAAAGTTGGCACACATAGCATAATTTTCAATACTATAAAAAACTTAGGCTATTATAGCCGATCCAATTCGGTTCATTATGATGATATTGGTACTGTCATCCAGTGTGTACGCGTGAATTCATCCATAATCCAATGCCCATTAAAGCGCCCTAATCCAGAGTTCTTTTCTCCACCGAATGGTGCATTAGCATGGTCCGCGACACTTATACCATTAATATGCGTCATTCCAATATCGAGTTTTGAAGCGATTTCTACTCCGCGCTCAATATCAGATGTACATACAGCACCAGATAAACCAAACGGTGTGTCATTGGCGATTTGAATTGCATGTGCCTCATCATCTGCTCTGATGATCGGCAGAATTGGTCCGAAGCTTTCCTCTTGAGCAATTGCATATGTCGGCAACACATCGATAAACACATGAGGTGACACCAAATTATTTTCAATACCCCCAGCATAGACCAGCTTAGCATCTTCTATTTGAGCCTGATCAATGATTCGTTGATGCTGCTTTACTTGTGTATTATTGATAATAGGCCCTATGAGCGTCTCATCAAGATTAGGATCACCCACAGGAATATCTTTTACTTTGTTTAAAAGCTTTTCAACATATTCATTGTGAATTGATTGATCTACGATGACACGATTAGTGCTCATACAGATTTGGCCTTGGTGAAGGAAGCGTCCCTTGATCGTCAAATCGACAGCCAAATCTAAATCTGCATCTTTAAGAATTAATAATGGCGCATTTCCCCCAAGCTCTAAAGCAAGTCGTTTGATTCTAGAGCTGGCCATCGCTTTAGCACCAACATTTTGTCCTACTTCTGTAGAGCCAGTGAATGAAATCATTTTCGGGATAGGATGCTCGACAAAATAATCCCCTATTTCACTACCACTACCCACAATGACATTCAGTACACCAGCGGGCACACCTGCCTCTTCAAACAATTTCCCTAATAATGTTCCACCTGTAACAGGTGTATCACTCGCAGGTTTAAGTACCACTGTATTTCCACATGCGATTGCGCAAACAACCGATCGCATTGACAAATGAAATGGAAAATTCCAAGGGCTAATGACAGCAATAACACCCAACGCTTTACGTTGATAAAAACTTTTTCTCGCAGGATCTTTACTTTCTAGCTGAACAGTTTGGATTTGATCAGGAAAAGTGAATGATTCTGAGATAATACCAAGCGCAGCACCCACTTCAATATTTGCCTTGAGACGCGTACTTCCAGACTCGGTAATCAGCCAATCTATAATTTCGTCTTTACGTAATTGTATGATGTCATGCAGCTTCTGAATGATTTTCTTGCGATCTAAAGCAGAGGTAATTAAGCCAAGATCAAATGCTTGTTGTGCTGCAGAAAAAGCGAGATCAACATCAGACTGATTCGCCGCTTGAATTTGGTGTATTTCTTTTAAATCAAATGGATTAAAATTTTGTATGACACGCTCTGAAGAGCCTTTTAACCAAGAACTGTTAATATACTGTTGATTTAAATTTGAATATTGCGTCATTTTATGTCCCTCTACATGCCACTTTTTACCCAATGGTCAACTATTTTACACAATCGTAAAAAAAGCCTCCGGAGAGGCTTTTTTATTTTAATTAGTCACCAGTGTAACCTTTAAGCTTCAAGCGGTAAGCATGAAGTAATGGTTCTGTATAACCTGATGGTTGTTCAGCACCTTTAAACACCAAATCATATGCTGCTTGGTAAGCATAACCGTCAAACCCAGGTGCCATTGGTGTGTACGCTGGATCGTTCGCATTTTGCTCATCTACAATTTTAGCCATACGTTGCATTACTTCTTCAACTTGCTCTTTAGTCACGATACCGTGACGTAACCAGTTTGCAACGTGTTGAGATGAAATACGTAAAGTTGCTCGGTCTTCCATCAAACCAACGTTGTTGATGTCTGGAACTTTAGAACAACCAACACCCAAATCAACCCAACGAACTACATAACCAAGAATACCTTGAAGGTTATTTTCTAACTCTTTAGTTTTCTCTTCATCAGTCCAATTCGTATCAGTCGCTAATGGTGGAGTTAATAAATCATCTAAAGGTAATGCTTCAGTTTTTAACAACTCTTGTTGACGCGCTGAAACATTACATTGGTGATAGTGGATCGCATGAATTACAGCACCAGATGGTGATGGAACCCAAGCACAGCTCGCACCAGCTTCAGGATGCTCAATTTTGGTTTTATACATATCTAAAAGCATATCTGGTTTAGGCCACATGCCTTTACCAATTTGTGCTTTGCCACGTAAGCCTGCTTGTAAACCAACCATCACGTTACGGTTTTCATATGCAGGGAACCAAATTTGAGATTTAACTTCACCCTTACGAACGAATGGACCTGCTTCCATAAAGGTATGGATTTCGTCACCTGTACGGTCCATGAATCCTGTGTTAATGAAGATGGTACGATCTTTCGCTTGAGCAATACAGTTTTTCAAGTTTACAGAAGTACGGCGCTCTTCATCCATGATCCCGATTTTAAGCGTTTTTGCTGGCAAACCTAGAGCTTGTTCTGCACGCTCAAATAGTTCAACTGCAAATGCAACTTCTTCAGGGCCATGCATCTTAGGTTTAACGATATACATAGAACCTTTACGAGAGTTCTTGATTTCATTTTGACCTTTGATGTCAGCAAACGTTAATAACGGTGTGATCAATGCATCCATGATACCTTCATAGATTTCTTGACCATCCACTAGGATCGCCGGGTTCGTCATCAAATGACCAACGTTACGAAGAAGCATCAATGAACGACCGTGTAAAGTTGTTTCGCCACCGATCAGATTTTTGTGGGTACGGTCTTTGTTTAAAGCACGAGTAATGGTTTTACCATTTTTCTCGATTTTCTCTTCCAAAGTACCCTTCATCAAACCTAACCAGTTACGGTAGCCTTCAACTTTTTCTTCAGCATCAACCGCAGCAATTGAGTCTTCCAAATCTTGGATCGTTGTTACCGCAGATTCTAAAACAAGATCTTTTACGCCAGCAGCATCCGTTTGACCAATTGGGCTTGTCGCATCGATTTCAATGATGACATGCAAACCATTATTTAATAAAACGATTTCTGTCGGCGCAGACTCTTCACCATTAAAACCTACAAATTGAGCTTCTTTAGCCAAATTCGTTGTGCTGCCATCTTTAAGCGTTACCACTAATTTTTTTGCTTCAACAGCGTATTTCGTAGCATCCGCATGTGATCCATTTGCTAAAGGGAAAGTTTCATTTAAGAAATTTTTAGCAAAAGCGATAACTTTTTCGCCACGAACAGGGTTATACCCCTTACCTTTTTCCGCACCGCCTTCTTCCGAGATCACATCGAAACCATACAATGCGTCATATAAAGAGCCCCAACGAGCATTTGCAGCGTTCAAGCAGTAACGTGCATTACGTACAGGCACAACCAATTGTGCACCCGCCAATAGTGCGATTTCTTCATCTACATTTTCAGTTGTAATTTGAAAATCTTCTACTTCTGGTAATAAGTAGCCAATTTCTGTCAGGAAAGCTTTGTAAGCTCCTAATTCAAATTTATTATTGCGGTGCCATTCATCAATTTTCGCTTGAATGTCATCACGCTTAGCCAAGAGTGCTTTATTTTTTGGGCTAAGATCAACAACGACTTGTTCAAAGTTTTTCCAGTAAGTTTCACTGTCTAAACCAGAACCTGGTAGTGCTTCATTTTCGATGAAATCGTAGAGTTCTTTAGCAATCGCTAACTTGCCTTTCTGAATACGTGCAGTCATTGTCTTTCCTGATATTGCTACTTTTTATACAAGAGAATCTAGTATACCCATTTATAAATTGCTGAATAGTAATATCACATTGCTAAATAGTGATCATTTATTATAGACACCAATCAGATGAGACTTTTGATCTATTACTTATTGAGTCGTTTTAATTCAACAATCTAATTACAGTGTATAAAGTTTTATAAAGGTAGAAATTAGACTTAAGTGCCAATTTCCATCAAATCTGATTTAATTTAAACCAATATGTCTATTTTCTCTACGCTTTTAAGCGACGATTTCAAATTTATTCCACTCCAAATAAAAAAACCCAAACATCATCTGTTTGGGTTCGTTTTTGAATTTTCACATTTATTCTGCAGGCATATCAATTTGTCGATGCGCAGATTGTAAATAGTCATCTGATTGCATTTCGAGTAAGCGTGAACGTGTGCGTTCGATTTCAAACGCTAATTTTTCGCCACTATATATATCAATGATACTGGCATGTGAGGTTAGTAATAATTTAACACCACGATCATAGAACTCATCGACTAAATAAATGAATCGGCGTGTTCCTTCTGATAAATAATCATTCAGATCGGGAACATTACTGACTAGGACAGTGTTATAAGTGTTCGCAATTTCGATAAAGTCCGCAGGACTTCGTGGCTTCATACAGAGTTCAGAAAACTCACACCATAATACATCTTCAGTATGACCAATTGTATCGACATTACGTCCATTAATGATGATCGGTTCTTCACTCACATTTTGAGCACTGGTTAATGCTGAAAAACGTTGTGCCATCCATACCTGATTATCATGGCTTAAAGGTGATTTGAACAACTGCGCTTGTTTCAGTACACGCAAACGATAGTCAACACCTGCATCCACATTCAAAATGACACAATTCTTTTTTACCATTTCAATCGTTGGAATAAAGCGGTCGCGATGAATACCGTTCTTGTATAAACCATCTGGTGCAATGTTTGATGTCGCAACAAGTGTAATTCCACGAACAAATAGCTTTTGGAATAAATCACTTAAAATCATCGCATCCGTGACATTTGATACAAAGAATTCATCAAAACAAATCACAACCGCATCTTTGTAAATTTGATCAGCAACGATGTCGAGTGGATTTTGTTGTCCTGAGTTTTTATTTAATTCTTTATGCACATATTGCATAAAATGGTGGAAATGCATACGCGTCTTACGACGGAATGGTATCGCATCATAAAACTGGTCCATCAACCAAGTTTTTCCACGTCCAACACCACCCCACATATAAACACCCTTCGGGGCTGTTTGACGGCGAAAACGTCGAAACGCTTTTTTAGAAGCTTTATATCGTAAGATCAGTTCTTCCCAAACACGATTAAGTTCATGTACAGCTTGAGCTTGAGCATCATCAGGCATAAATTGTCCTGACGAAATTGCGTGAGCATAACGTTCTGCAGGTGATTGCGGAGTGTGACTTAAACTATTTTGCGAAGAATGAGAATGGAACATAGATATTGATTACTTTTTTAGGCCGTCGGAAGTATAACGAATATTTAAAAAAATGATAAATAACACTTTGGCATATACCATTTGAGCATACATGCTGAGGTTATTTCCCATACTGTCGTGGACTTTGTCCAAACCATCTTTTAAAAGCATGGTTAAATGCTGCAGGTTCTGAATATCCAAGCATTTCAGCTATTACTTCAATCGAATACTCTTTGTACTCAATCAATCGAAGCGCTTTCTCTCGAATGAGTTGCTCCCGTATTTGCTTATAGCTTGTATCCAATTGGTTAAGCTGATGCCGCAATGTACGCTCTGGAATA
The DNA here is from genome assembly GCF_056783825.1 of Acinetobacter sp. 24-47-39. Taxonomy (NCBI): domain Bacteria; kingdom Pseudomonadati; phylum Pseudomonadota; class Gammaproteobacteria; order Moraxellales; family Moraxellaceae; genus Acinetobacter; species Acinetobacter sp. 24-47-39. Next base: position 75,748 of record NZ_JBWYIP010000011.1, on the reverse strand, counting down.
TTCAATGCTTGAGCTGTTTCTGCCATTGTTGGAATCTGCCCAGTTTGTAAATCCAAATAATCGTGAATTCTTTGAATCAACTGATGTTGATTCAATTGTTGCGCATTTAATCTTTCGATTTCAGCATTACATCTTTGTTGGTGGACATTAAATGTGATTTGATCAGCTGAAGGCAACTTCAATTCTAAAATTTCTGCATCAAAAATCAGTCGAAATTTGTCTTGTTCAAACCGAACTTGTTCACCGAAATAATTCAAATACTTGTTCAAAAAAATGGATTCTTTCGGTCGTGAAAACGGCAATTCAATCTGCACTTCAGGAAAAGGCAATCCTATCATTTTGTAGATATCTTGCACGAATTTAACCGTACCTGAAATTTCACATTGAGCCCTGAACTCATCAACTTCACTTTGTAAATTGAGAGGTTCATAACATAAAGCCGCATAGACACTCGTCTGCTCTAATGTAAGTCTACCCGATAAATGGGTAAGCGCTTGATAGCGTATTCCATTTGTGAGAGCCGCACCGACATTCGGGCTTGTGACCAACAGCATGAGAAGCGGACCATAGCCTGCGAGCGCATAATGTTGACCGACATCCAAACCAAGCAGCGGGTTAACCCCTTTAGCAATAATTCTTTGAATGATTTGTTCTAATTCAGGTTGAATCGTTGAACTCGGATCTAAGGCATCCGCCTTTAAACCGACAGCTTCCAATCTTTCGTCCACATTTATTCCGACCTGTCGCATACCCTGTATGAGATACAACAAACCGAGAATCGACCTTTTCATAAAACAGAATTTTAAAATTAAAGTTGCATATGTTTTACCCTAAAAAAAAGGGAAAGAATATTGCCGAAAATATCAATATTAAATGTCAATGAAATCATGTCAGTTTCAGTCCAGACTGCTTATGATAGCTTCAAATAATATGAACGAGCATTAAAATGGAAGTTACATCAGATCAGCTAGATACAAATTCAGTCGACTTAACTGAAAAGCAATTCATCAAGAAAAATACTAAAATTGCGATTATCGGCGCCGGATTTGGAGGATTAGCCACAGCTATTCAACTTCTTAAACGCGGTATCAAAGATTTTGTTATTCTTGAAAAAGCTACAGATGTAGGTGGTACTTGGCGTGAAAATCAATACCCGGGTGCTGCATGTGATGTGCAGTCTCATATGTATTCATTATCTTTTGCACCCAAATCTGATTGGACAAAACGATATGCTGAAGCACCTGAAATTTTCCAATATATTCAATATCTTATTCAAGAATATGATTTAAAAAAATTTATTCAATTTGATAGCGAAGTCATTTCGACACGCTTCGATGAGCAAGCTCATGCGTGGGAAATCTCCATCAAGAATCAAAGTGCTCTACGCAGTCAATTCCTTATTTTTGCCTCTGGTCCATTGCATATTCCTCAAATTCCAAAGATTAAAGGAATCGAAAAATTTAAAGGCGAAGTATTCCACTCCTCATCTTGGAATCATGCTTATGACCTGAATGGTAAACGTGTGGCCAGTATCGGCACAGGTGGAAGTGCAATTCAATATATTCCTGAGATTGCACCGAAAACCAAACAGTTATACGTGTTTCAAAGAACGGCTGCATGGGTAATACCGCGCGATGAACGAGCTTATAATGCTTTAGACAAAAAACTATTTGCCCAATACGACTGGTTTAGAAAATTGCATCGAGCACGCTTATATTGGTCTAACGAATCACGCGTAGTTCCGATTGTAAAACCTCAAATGATGCGACTAGGTCAAAAACTTGCAGAAGCTTTTATTCGCTTCCAAGTCAAAGATAAAGAAATAGCAAAAAAATTGACACCAGATTACACCATGGGGTGTAAAAGAATTCTGGTATCAAATCGATATTTCCCAACATTTAATCGCAAGAATGTAGAGCTCGTGACGGACAGCATTCAAGAAATTACTGAAAATGCGATTGTTACCAAAGATGGTCAAGTACGAGAAATAGATTGTTTAATTTACGGTACTGGTTTTATTACTGATCCACGAATTTATTTAAAAGATTTTAAATGTTATGGCGAAAATGGTATTGAGTTGAAAGAAGCATGGAAAGAGGGTGCTGAAAGCTACTATGGAATTTCTACCAAAGGATTTCCAAATCTCTTTCAACTTTTGGGCCCGAATACTGTTTTAGGTCATAACTCTGTAATTTTTATGATCGAATCTCAAGTGAATTATATTCTACAATTGATTGAAGCTGTAGAAAAATCCAAAACCAAAGCAATCGTGGTCAAAGATGTAGTCCAAGAAGAATTCAACCGTAAAATCCAAGAAAAATTTGCAGGCACAGTTTGGCAATCTGGCTGTGTGAGTTGGTATCAGCAAGAAGGCGGAAAGAATTTTTCACTTTGGCCGAGTTATACATGGAAGTATTGGCTAGAAACCAAAAATGCAAATCTAGCCGATTATCGTTTCTTAAATTAAATGAATAAAAAAATCAGCTCAATTGAGCTGATTTTTTTTACTGAGCCAGCGCTTTTTGAATATCATCTTCAATGCTTTCAGGTTTAGTTGTAGGTGCATATCGATTAAGCACTTTGCCATCCTTTCCAATCAAAAATTTGGTAAAGTTCCACTTAATTCCACTTCCTAAAATTCCTTTGCTATTGTTGGTGAGATACCGAAAAATCACATGGGCTTCAGGACCTTTTACATCCACTTTAGCGAACATCGGAAAGGATACACCGTAATTTCTCTGGCAAAAACTACCAATTTCTTCGTGCGTACCCGGATCTTGCCCACCAAATTGATTACACGGAAATCCTAACACCTCAAAACCTTGATCTTTATACTTTTCATACAGCGCTTCCAACCCTGCAAATTGTGGCGTAAATCCACATTTGCTGGCTGTGTTGACTATCAATAGCACTTTACCTTCATAGTCCGAAAATTGCTTATTTTCCCCTTCTAGCAATTCTGCCTCAAATTGATAAATATTGGTCATGGATAGGTTTCCTCATCATTTTTTTCTTGGGTTTTTAATTCTAATGAAGCTGAGTTTACACAATAACGAAGACCTGTAGGTTCAGGTCCATCCTCAAAAACATGCCCTAGATGTGCGTCACAATGATGACAAACAATCTCAGTGCGAATCATGCCATGTGAGTGATCATCATGTTCTTCAATGACTGTTTGGTTGATTGGACGATAAAAACTAGGCCATCCACAACCACTGTCATATTTGGTTTCTGAAGTAAATAAAGGTTCGCCACAGCAACGACAAACATAAGTTCCTTCTTGTTTGGTATTCCAATATCGCCCTGTGAAAGCAGGCTCAGTTCCCTTTTGACGGGTAATGCGATACTCCTCTGGTGATAACTCTCTTTGCCATTCTCGGTCTGTTTTATTGAGTTTTCCCATGATTAACTCCTTTAAATCTTTGACATTCAATGTCATGCTTCAGTACCTTCATATTTACGCTAGAGCTTGAAAAATTTCTAGCTAAATTTCTACATAGATTGTGATATTTAGTAATCTATTTTTATTCACTCAAAAATAATTGGATGGGAATATGTCCGTTTTAGGTAACACTACTCCACGCGAAATTAAGAAATCGTCTAAGCTTGAGCATGTATGCTATGACATTCGTGGACCTGTGTTACGCGCCGCCAACGAAATGGAGGAAGCCGGACATAAGATAATTAAACTCAATATTGGTAACCCAGCGCCCTTCGGATTTGAAGCACCCCAAGAAATTATCAATGATGTTGCGTTGAATTTACCAAATGCAATCGGCTATACAGACTCAAAAGGGATTTTCCCTGCCCGCAAAGCGGTTTGTCAGTATTATCAACAAAAAGGTATTTTCAATATGCATGTCAATGATGTGTATATTGGGAATGGTGTTTCTGAGCTGATTGTAATGGCTATGCAAGGCCTGTTAGATGACGGCGATGAAATGCTGGTGCCAATGCCAGATTATCCATTATGGACTGCTGCCGTTAATCTTTCTGGTGGTACAGCAATTCATTATAAATGTGATGAAGAAGATAATTGGTATCCTGATATTCAGGATATGGAAAACAAAATTACGCCTAATACTCGTGGGATCGTGATTATCAATCCAAACAACCCAACGGGTGCTGTTTATCCACGCCATGTATTAGAAAAAATTGTCGCTCTTGCAAAAAAATATGACCTGATTTTATTTGCTGATGAGATCTACGATAAGATCGTTTACGATGGAATCGAACATGTATCGGTCGCTGCCCTTGCGGGTAATCAACTGTGTATTTCATTTAACGGATTATCTAAATCCTATCGAATCGCTGGATACCGTTCAGGCTGGATGGCAATTACGGGTGATAAGACACGTGCAGCAGATTATATTGAAGGTCTAGACATGCTCGCGTCAATGCGCCTGTGTGCTAACCATCAAGCTCAATATGCTATTCAAACTGCATTGGGTGGCTACCAGTCTATCAACGATTTAATTCGTCCAGGTGGTCGTTTGTATGAGCAACGCAATATTGCTTGGCAAATGTTGAATGAAATCCCAGGTGTAAGTTGCGTTAAACCTGAAGGTGCAATGTATTGTTTTCCTAAACTTGATCCTGTAATTTATCCGATTCAGGATGATGAACAGTTTATGCTTGACTTCCTCAAAGCAGAAAAAGTGTTATTGGTACAAGGCACAGGATTCAACTGGCCTACGCCTGATCATTTCCGTGTGGTGTTCTTGCCTGCTGAAAATGAACTTCGTGAAGCGATTAACCGTTTAGGAAGATTCTTGGCGAAAATGCGTTAATTCAGTCGTTTTATGTGAATGATGTATTTAAAACCCCCAGATTTCAATCTGGGGGTTTTATATTTAATATTTTGATTATTTCATGATATTAATTTCATTTTGATTATATACAAGCACCCTTCTTTTCCTTTATCGTGATTAAGCATTATCCATGCACAATACTATAAAAAACATTTAGGAAAAAAGATGAAAAAGAAGCTAACCGCACTGACTCTATCGATTGGCTTGTTATTACCCCTAACGAGCTTTGCTAAAAATAACGTTGTCGTCGTTGCAACTGGGGGAACGATTGCTGGTGCTGGTGCTAGTTCAACCAACAGCGCCACTTACACTGCCGCAAAAGTTCCAGTGGATGACTTACTGAATGCCGTCCCTCAAATTAAAGATTTAGCCAATGTGAGCGGCGTACAAGCAATGCAGGTTGCTTCTGAAAGCATTACAGACAAAGAATTACTTTCCCTTGCCCGCCAAGTCAATGATTTGGTTAAAAAGTCAGATGTAAATGGCGTTGTAATTACACATGGTACAGATACCTTAGAAGAAACCGCTTTTTTTCTTAATCTAGTCGTACAAACGGAAAAACCTATTGTTGTTGTCGGCTCAATGCGCCCATCGACGGCTTTATCTGCGGATGGCCCACTAAATTTATATAGTGCAGTTGCTCTGGCAGCAGACCCGAGTGCAAAAAATAAGGGGGTGTTCGTCCTTATGAACGATAGTATTTTTTCAGCTCGAGATGTGACTAAAGGCATTAATATTCATACTAATGCCTTTGTAAGCCAATGGGGAGCTTTAGGGACGTTGGTAGAATCTAAACCTTATTGGTTCCGAAGTTCTGTTAAGCGATTTAATCAGCGGTCAGAATTCAATATCGAGAATATTAAGGGTGATACACTCCCATTAGTTCAAATTGTCTATGGCTCTGGCAACATGATTCCTGATGCTTATCAAGCGTATGCCAAGGCTGGGGTTAAAGCCATTGTCCATGCAGGTACAGGAAACGGCTCAGTCGCGAAAAATATTGTTCCCACGCTGAATCAACTTCAGCAAAGTGGTATACAAATTGTACGTTCTTCACGAGTGCCACAAGGATTTGTTCTCCGTAATGCCGAACAGCCAGATGACAAATATGGTTGGGTAGTTGCACATGATTTTAACCCTCAAAAAGCTAAAATTTTAACCGCGCTTGCTTTAACCAAAACCAAAGATGCAAAAGAAATACAACGCATGTTCTGGGAATATTAAGCCCAATTTTCATGTTATAAAAAGTGCCGAATGGCACTTTTTTTGATTGACATAAAATCGCCTTTATTCAAATCGAAGATAATTTGTACGAATCATATAAAATATCGTGGATTCTCAGCTCTAAATCACTTTGCATGATAAAATACGCTCTGCTCTTGTAAAGGACTCATCTATGCAGTTTGTTCATCTCGGTGTTCATACAGAATTTTCTATTACTGAATCAATCGTACGTATACCTGATCTAATGAAGTCTGCTGTACAGGATTCTATGCCTGCACTTGCGATGACAGATTTATCGAACTTACATGCAGCAGTGAAGTTTTATACCTCGTGTCTTAAAAAAGGGATTAAACCTATTTTAGGAAGTGTGATTCGTTTGAATGATGAATCACATCGTATGACTTTACTGGCGATGAATAATGAGGGTTGGCGTAGTTTAACTGAAGTAGTATCGCGCGGCTTTATTGAAGGACAACAACTCAGTATCCCGTGTGTAAAAAAAGAATGGGTGTTAGAACAAGCGCCGGGCATGATTGCACTTTTAGGGATTAAAAGTGATGTTGGAGAAATGCTGTGTTCAAGTAGCCCAGAAAAAGCTGAACCCTTACTTGAAGCTTGGATCGAAAAATTTGGTAACCGTGTCTATTTAGCACTCACGCGTACCAATCGCCCACAAGAAGAAGATTTTATTATTGAAGCTGTTAAATTAGCCGCAAAATATCAAATCGGTGTTGTCGCTCATAATGATGTTCATTTTATTAGAGAAGAAGATTTTGAAGCTCATGAAGCACGCGTCTGCATCGCGGATGGCTATGTTTTGGGTGATAATCGTCGTCCACGTACTTACAGCCCTGAACAATATTTTAAAACAACAGCGCAAATGGTGGAGTTATTTGCTGACATCCCCAGTGCCATTCAAAATACAGTTGAAATTGCTAAACGCTGTAATGTGACGCTTCGCTTAGGTAAATACTTTTTACCTGACTATCCAATTCCTGAAGGTCATACAATTGATACCTTCTTTGCCCATTTGTCTAAAGAAGGCTTAGAAGAACGTCTTAATCACCTTTATCCTGTGGAGAAACGTGGAGAAGACTGGCCTGAAATTCGCAAAGAATATGACGATCGATTAGATTTCGAAATTAAGATCATTAACTCGATGGGATTCCCAGGTTACTTCTTGATTGTCATGGACTTCATTCAGTGGTCCAAGAACAATGGCGTACCTGTAGGCCCGGGCCGTGGTTCAGGTGCAGGCTCATTAGTTGCATACAGTTTAAAAATTACAGATTTAGATCCACTGCCATACGGACTTCTTTTCGAACGTTTCTTAAACCCTGAACGTGTTTCGATGCCAGACTTTGACGTGGATTTTTGTATCGCAGGTCGTGATCGTGTAATTGATTATGTAGCACGAACTTATGGGCGTGACGCTGTATCTCAAATTGCAACATTTGGTACGATGGCAGCGAAAGGTGCAATTCGTGATGTTGCACGAGTTTTAGGTAAGTCTTACGGCTTAGCAGATCGTATTTCTAAAATGATCCCGACTAAGCCTTTGGGTTTAAGTTTAGAAGAATCTTTAGAAGCAGAACCACAACTTAAAGATATTGTAACCAACCCATCCAACCCAGATTATGAAGATGCATCAGAAATCTGGGAAATGGCGCTTAAACTTGAAGGAATAACGCGTAACACTGGTAAGCACGCAGGTGGTGTTGTAATCGCACCGACCAAGATTACGGACTTCTCAGCTGTACTGTGTGAAGAAGATGGTACTGGTCGTGTCGCTCAATTTGATAAAGATGATGTTGAGGCGGCAGGACTCGTTAAATTTGACTTCTTGGGGTTGCGAAATCTTACTGTAATTGAAGATGCTATTCAGCACATTAACCAACGATTAAAGTTTGATATACCTCTAAAGATTGAAAATATTCCGCTGAATGACAAAGCGGCGTATTCAATATTTGCCGAAGCAAATACCACTGCGGTATTCCAATTTGAATCCGTGGGCATGAAAAAAATGCTCAAGGAAGCACGCCCAAGTAAATTTGAAGAAATTATTGCCTTCGTGTCATTGTACCGCCCGGGCCCAATGGATCTAATTCCAGACTTTATTCATCGTATGCATGGTGGAGAGTTCGAATACTTACATCCCCTATTGGAAGGTGTCTTAGAACCTACCTATGGGATTATGGTATATCAAGAACAGGTTATGCAAGCAGCTCAGTATTGTGCTGGATATAGCCTTGGTGGTGCGGACTTACTTCGTCGTGCGATGGGTAAAAAGAAACCTGAAGAGATGGTTAAACAACGCCAAATCTTTATTGAAGGTGCTGCAAAAAAATATATCGATGAGCAAACGGCGAACCATATCTTTGACTATATGGAAAAATTTGCAGGCTATGGTTTCAACAAATCACATGCTGCAGCCTATGCATTGGTGGCTTATCAGACGGCTTGGTTAAAAGCACACTATCCTTCAGAGTTTATGTCCGCTGTACTTACTTCGGAAATGCAAAACACAGACAGTATTGTATTCTTGATTGATGACTGTCGTAACAATGGTCTCGACGTGTTACCACCTTCCGTTAATATGTCGATTTATCAATTCCATGCAATTGATGAAAAAACCATTGTGTATGGTCTAGGTGCAATCAAGGGTGTTGGTGAAGCAGCAATGCAATCTGTGATTGATTCACGTAAGCAGCTTGGACCATATAAAGATTTATTTGATTTCTGCCATCGCATTGATCTGAAAAAAATCAATAAACGTACACTTGAAGCTTTGATTCGCTCAGGAGCATTAGATTGTCTCGGACTTGAACGCGCGACTTTAATGGCTCAATTGCCTGAAGCTGTACAAGCTGCCGAACAAGCTCGTTCAAACCGTGAAACAGGCATTATGGATTTATTTGGTGAAGTTGAAGAAGTTCAACGTAAACCTACTAAACCTGTAAAACCTTGGTCTGATGAAGTCCGTTTAAAAGGTGAAAAAGACACCTTAGGTTTATATTTAACGGGACACCCAATCGATGTGTATCGCCCCGAGTTAAAAGCGTTTATTTCTAACAAAATTAATGAGCTGACTCCAACACGTCGTGGAGTAACTACTGTATTTGCAGGCTTGGTTGTGGATGTCGCAAATTTCCCTAACCGCATGATGATCACACTCGATGATGGTACTGCTCGAATCGAAGTCTCAGCAAATCATGAACGCTTCCAACGTTTTAAAGATATTATTGTGAATGAAAGAGTGATCGTGATTGAAGGTGAAATTTATGAACGTGAAGGCTTCGACCGTCCGATGGGACGCCTTACTAAGGCGTTTACATTAAACGAAATTCGTCAAAAACGTGCAAATCACATCCTCATCAAATTACAACCTGAGCATATTCAGCCAAATCTTGGTCAAGAGCTTTCACAGATCATTCAACCGTTTTGTAATGTAGATATGTGTCAGCATGTGCCATTACAAGTACAACTCGACTTTCCATATGCAACCGCTGATTTTCATTTACCACCGCAATGGAATGTCGCACCACTCGATGACTTATTGTTCAAACTGCGCGACTATTTTGGTAAAGAGGCCTTACATGTGGAGTATCATGTCAAGTCAAAAGCTGCACGTTCCCACGCCGCAGAACCAAAATCAGAACCAGTCATCACATCACATGCCTCTCCACCTGACCAGATCAGTATGGATGAAGCAATGGATCAATACATGACGGAAGTCAGTCAATACTCTTAATTTTGGAAGATTTATGAATTTAATTGATAATGCTGCTGTTTCAGCGCATTTGTCTCATGTGCGTATTGTCATGGTGAATACTACCCTGCCTGCGAATATCGGTAGCGCACTTCGAGCAATGAAAACCATGGGGCTTTCAAAATTGGTTTTAGTTGCACCTAAAATTTATCCTCATCCTGATATTGATGCACTTGCAGCCGGTGCAACCGATTTAATTGATCAAATTCAGATTGTAGAAACGCTTGAAGAAGCCATCGCAGATTGTCATTTAGTCTTTGGTACAAGTGCTCGTAGCCGAACTATTCCATGGCCTTTATTAGATGCTCGACCTGCTGCTGATAAATCTATGCAAGCGGTGATCAAAGAACAACAAGAAATAGCCGTAATATTTGGGCGTGAAGATCGCGGATTAACCAATGAAGAATTGGCTATGGCGAATTACCATGTGACCATCCCTGTGAATACAGACTATGGCGTACTCAATGTCGCTCAAGCCATTCAAATTATTTGCTATGAAATGCGAATGGCGACCACGGCTCTCATGGAACAAGTTGAAGATCCTCAAGCTGTTATGAAAGTGACTGATGAAGATTCTATGCATTGGGATGAGCCGTTGGTAACACATCAACAGATGGAACAATTTTATCCTCATTTTGAAAAAATGTTACACGAAATCGAGTTTTTAGACCCAGAAAATCCACGATTATTGCCTTTACGCTTGCGTCGCTTATTCGGACGTATACAATTAGATCGTATGGAGTACCATCTTCTTAGAGGTATTTTTAGTCGTGTTCAGGCATTGAACAATGGCACATGGAAAAAGTCAGATTCTAAAGAGAAATCAAAAGATGCTTAAACAGCTTAAAGAAGATATTCAAGCTGTGTTTGCCCGCGATCCTGCGGCGCGCAACACATTTGAAGTTTTAACCACTTATCCAGGAATTCACGCACTGATTATGCATCGTGTTGCGCATGAGCTTTGGAAAAAAGAGTGTAAAACTTCAGCCCGCATGCTGTCTTCTTTTAGTCGTTTTGCAACTGGTATCGAAATACACCCAGGTGCCAAAATTGGCAAACGTTTTTTTATAGATCACGGTATGGGTGTGGTCATTGGGGAAACAGCTGAAATTGGTGATGATGTGACGCTCTATCATGGCGTGACATTAGGTGGCACCACTTGGAATAAAGGCAAACGTCACCCAACGTTAGAAGATGGCGTAGTCGTTGGCGCAGGTGCGAAAATTTTGGGACCATTTACCGTACATAAAAATGCGAAAGTGGGTTCAAATGCTGTGGTCACCAAAGAAGTCCCTGAAGGTGCTACTGCCGTAGGTAATCCAGCGCGATTTATTATTAAAAATCAGCAAAAAGATTTGGACAAAGAATCAGAACGACGCAATTATGCAGAAAGCATCGGGTTTCAGCCTTACGCGACAACCCAAGATCAATCTGATCCAATGTTAGAAGGTATGCGGGTATTATTGGATCGTATACAGCACAATGAAAAGCGCATGAACACTCTATGTCAGCGACTTTCATTACTTGATCCAACATTTAATAACGCTCAAAGTAATGGACAACCATTTAGTGCTGAAGAGTTAAAAATCATTGACGAAGTTCGTCGTGAGTGCGAAGCTCAAACTGCACAATCAAAAGCTTAATGTATAAGTTTGACTAAGTTAGGTGAATCTGAGTTGCATGTTGTTTCGACTTTTCATAGACTCAGATACAACCTGAACTAGAATTTAAAAACATAATATTGGAAGAAAATATGACGATTAAGCCCCTCATTGCCACCATGATCGCTGTTTCATTATTGAGTGCTTGTAGCTCTCCAGCAGTAAAAAAACAATCTAAAACAAACGATCCAATCGTCTTTTCTGAGCCTGATTTAAGTGCGCCATTTTATGCATTAAATCCTTTTAATTATAGCCAACCACCAGTATTCGAGCTTGAACTAAAAAAAGCTGCTGCTGCACCACTTCAAAAACTTGAGGTGACTGATCCAAATAATCCAAACAGAAAGATGATCCTCGAACACAACAAATTAATCGTACCGACTGTGAATAGTTCACAACGTGCGATGAAATACACGGTTTTAGCGGGTCAAAATGAAATCGATATTACAGAAATTGATGACTTCCTCCAGATGGTTGAAGGTAAAGCACGTCACTATCCTCCTCGCTTTACAGATCGTCAAGAACGTCGCGGTTTTGAAGCTAAATTACGTGAAGTTTCAGCTCAACTAGATACTTTAGCAGCGAAAGATAACGCGTCATTCGATATCTTAATTCGTGCATTTAAAGCAAGTATATTGGGTCGTAACCTTGATCTTGGTTCTGCTTACACCACTAAATCTTTAAAATATGCACAACAAATCCTGAAGATCAACAAAGAAGACGCTGAAGCGAACTTCTGGTTTGGTTTCTCTTTGTCTGAAGGTGGTGGTCAAAAAGAAGCTATTCCATATATCGATAAGGCCATCAAAGCAGGTGTTCAAGAAGCTTATCTCGTAGCTGTTAACAACTACCTCGCATTGAGTCAAAAGAAAAATGCAATCACAACTTTAAAAAATTACAAAGTGAAATATCCTGAAGAAACTGAAGTTGCTGACCGCTTAATTCAAGAAATTGAGAAACAAGGTCGTTACAATGTTTGGCAGATTTTAAACAATCCAGCGAAATCATAATCTTATTTCATAAAAAATAGACTGATTATTCAGTCTATTTTTTTTAGCACTTATTTTTATCTCCCTAAAAATAACGTATGCTCAGCGTTAATGATTCATGCTGACAGTTGAAAATATGTTTATGATGAACAATAAATACATCGGCGCCCTACTGCTCGCAACACCACTATTTATGACAGGTTGCCAAGTCGTCAGTGTAAAAAATCAAGCGCTTAATGTCTCGATCGCGAATGAACGAGATAGCATATTAACGCGTAAAAAAATGAGTGAAGCGAGTCTGAATGTCCTCTCCATGACAGGCAGTGAGGCTGAAAGTTGTTCTAATGATCCCGATAAATGCGTATCTGATCTAAAAAAAATAAAACAAATTCAAGATGAACAACTTTATTCAACTGCAAGTGAAGCATATTTGACACGGGCATTAGCCCTCAGTAATTCTTCTGCTTGTAATACCAGTTTAATTAGTAAATATCAGTCAGAAGAAAAGAAAAAAATTCATCAAGAAAACTATAGTCAATGTCTTGACCAACAGTTAGCAATGCTTGATAAAAGTATTCGTTATAGTTATGCCTATCTATTCAAGACAAAACGCCAACCAAGCGACCGTATTTTCGATAATAGACAAGTTCAAATACGAGATTTCTACAATCAAGCCATGGCGAAAATGGTGATGACCTATGGTATGCGCTATACCGGTGAAAAAGTTCCCAAACAAATAAAAATTGGTGAAAGCATTTATACCATCAACTATGACCATTACCCTCAGATTGCTAATCAAAAATTAGATAGCCTGCTTTCAAGCTACAATCTCAATTTTAGTGGCTTGCGTTCGATTAACCGTCGGGATGGTTTCGGTGCGGAATTTGTCGCAACGCTTCCAGCGCCAGAGCGAAATAGCGATTCAGGTAAATATATTGTAGATCCATTAAATCACGCTTATAAAAATGGTCGTAATCCTAACATTCATCCACCACGTTATCTTTCAGTCACAATGACCGCTGAGCCTGCGCGTCAAAGTAGTCTAGAAGATATTCTGAATCACCCACATTTCACTCTGAATATTTATGATCCTTATGGATTAGATCAATTAAAAGTAGGTGGAAAAGTTTATCCCTTAGCTGCGAATTACTCTGCACCGTATGGTTTATGGCTTGCCGAAAATAACTTAGGTGCTGCTGCATATTTGAGTTTGATTGATCGTGACAATACAATCACAATGCCTCATCTCTTTATGCTCGAACCCTATAATCCAAACAAAAAAATTATTGTTTTGGTGCATGGACTTGCAAGCAGTCCAGAAGCTTGGATTGCATTAACCAATGACATTATGGGAGACAATGTTCTAAGAGAACATTATCAAGTTTGGCAAGTGTTTTACTCCACCAATATGCCAATTTTAGAAAGTCGCTTTCAAGTGAATGCGATCATTCAACAAGCATTTGATTCACTTGATCAATCGACGGCATCAGCTAAAGATGCAGTTCTGATTGGACATAGTATGGGTGGTATTATTTCAAGATTATTGGTGAGCCAAGCTGATTTAACACAACCTGCTTTGTCTCAATTAAAAAATTCTCAAATTAGCCGCTTTAAGAATGAGCCTTTATTTAAAGCTCGTTTACAAATCAAACCTGTGCCACAGTTTAATCGTGCAATTTTCTTAGCAGCACCTCATCGAGGGACAGATTATGCTGATCGTTGGTTTACACGAGCTGCTCGTAAAGTGATCAAGTTACCAGGTGCATTTTTGGGTGCATTTGCTGAATCGCTCTCAGATAAAGATATTAATATTAAACATTTTGTCAAAGACTTAGGTCATGGACTGATTCAAAATGGTCCGAGTGATCTGAGTCACAACTCTCCTTTCACCAAATTAACCTCACCTGTGACGCCGGTTAAAGGGTTTAAATTTCACTCCATCATGGGGAATGTGACTGAGAGTAAAGATCCTACTGTTATGTCAGATGGGATCGTGCCTTATCAGAGTGCGCATCTTAAAAGGGCACAATCTGAGATTATTATCAAAGGTGGGCACTCAATTCAGGAAACACCAGAAGCTGTGTTGGAATTAAGACGAATCCTCAGACTTCATTTGACAGAGCTTGGAATTGCCAAATAACGATTTCCTTTAGCTTTAATCAGCCGATGTATCAAAGATGCATCGGCTTTTTGTTTTTCTAGTCCCAAATGACGACTTTTGAATCCCACTCATATTTTTAATTACCTTCTCCATAAAATATTTGAGAAAAAATGGATAACGATTAGAACAAACTGGATAGCCTGACTCCCTTAATCACTGTTCAATAGATTCAAAGATAAATGAAATCAAGTGATATAAGGAGTTAGACCATGGGATCTCGTAGCAGCATCGAATGGCATGATTTTATTGAAGGATGTATCGATTTTCGACCAGAGGATGGCGTCTATCGTATCGCACGTGACATGTTTACTGAACCAGAACTTTTTGATCTAGAAATGGAAATGATCTTTGAAAAGGTGTGGATCTACGCGTGTCATGAAAGTGAAATTCCAAAACCAAATGACTTTGTCACTGTTCAAATTGGTCGCCAACCGCTCATCATTAACCGTGATGGTCAAGGTAATTTAAATGCAATGGTCAATGCCTGCGAGCACCGTGGTGCTACATTAACCCGAGTTGCTAAAGGTAATCAATCCACATTTACCTGCCCGTTCCATGCTTGGTGTTACAAATCGGATGGTCGTCTCGTAAAAGTTAAAGCTCCTGGTGAGTATTGTGATGACTTTGATAAATCATCACGAGGTCTAAAAAAAGCACGTATTGCCAGTTATAAAGGATTTGTCTTCGTTAGCTTAGATACAACAGCTACAGACACTTTAGAAGATTATTTAGGTGATACACGTGTTTTCCTTGATCTTATGGTTGAACAATCACCTACAGGTGAATTAGAAGTTTTACCGGGTAAATCAGCATATACCTTTGCAGGAAACTGGAAGCTGCAAAATGAAAATGGTGTAGATGGCTACCACGTAAGTACTGTTCACTATAACTATGTATCTACAGTTCAATATCGTCAGCAACTGAATGCACAAAAAGGGACAGGGCCAAAAGACACACTTGATTACAGTAAATTAGGTGCTGGTGATGACACAACTGATGATGGTTGGTTCTCATTTAAAAATGGTCATAACGTTTTGTTTAGTGACATGCCTAACCCAACTGTACGTCCTGGTTACGCAACTGTAATGCCATATCTGGTTGAGAAATATGGTCAAAAACGTGCTGAATGGGCAATGCACCGTCTCAGAAACTTGAACTTATACCCAAGCCTTTTCTTTATGGATCAAATCAGTTCGCAACTTCGTATTATTCGTCCAGTTGCGTGGAATAAAACTGAAGTCATTAGCCAGTGTATTGGTGTTAAAGGTGAGTCGGCTGAAGCACGTCGTAACCGTATTCGTCAATTCGAAGATTTCTTCAACGTATCGGGCTTAGGCACACCTGACGATTTAGTCGAATTCCGTGAACAACAGCGTGGTTTCCAAGCTCGTTTAGAACGCTGGAGTGACATTTCGCGCGGTTATCACAAGTGGAATTATGGCGACAGCCCGAATGCTCAAACATTAGGGATCAAACCAGTCATCACGGGTACTGAAATCACTCAAGAAGGTTTATATGTCAATCAACACCAAGTTTGGCGCGATCTCATGTTAAAAGGCTTAAAAAATAAAGCACTTAAACTCACTGAAGATACTTCTGAACCACACGAATGCCCTGCATCACAAGCGACAACTGAGGAGGCTTAATCATGACACAAGCTCTTGTACATCAAGTTTCTCAATTTTTATATGAAAAATCTGCGCTTTGTGACAACTATGAATGGGACGCATATCTAGAACTCTATGACGAAGACAGCGAATACCACATTCCACAATGGATTAGTGACCATGAATACGTCACTGATCCAAACCAAGGGCTTTCATATATCTATTATGAAAACCGTGCTGGCCTTGAAGATCGCGTATTCCGTATAGGAACTGGTAAAGCTGCATCAGCTACGCCCCTTCCGCGTCTCATGCATGCGATTCACAACATCCGTGTAAAAACACTTGAAGACGGATTATTAGAAGTTAAAGCGGGTTGGTCGACATTCTATAACCGCCAAGGTTTAGAAGGCTATTTTTACGGTCATGTCACTTATATCCTTCGTCAACATGAAGACACTTTCCGCATTCGTAAACAGCACACCATTTTGTTGAATGACAAAATTGATTCTGTGCTCGACTTCTACCACGTTTAAGGAGTAAAAGAATGAGTCATTCTGTTGCACTCAACTTTGCAGATGGTAAAACGTTCTTTATCTCTGTGAATAATGATGAGCTTTTACTTGATGCTGCGTTCCGTCAAGGTATCACATTGCCTTTAGACTGCCGTGAAGGCGTTTGCGCAACCTGTCAAGGGCAATGTGAAAGTGGCAATTACACTCAAGATTATGTCGATGAAGAAGCATTAACCGAACGTGATCTGGCAGAGCGTAAAATTTTAGCTTGTCAAACACGAGTGCAATCGAATGCTGCATTCTATTTCGATCATGACTCAAGTTTCTGTAATGCTGGTGAAACACTTCAACTCGAAACCAAAGTGACTCACGTAGAATTAGTCTCTGAAACTACGGCAATCATTCATGTAGATGCCAGTCAACATACGCAGAAAATTGATTATTTACCGGGTCAATATGCTCGATTAAAAATTCCTGGTGCAAATGATTGGCGTTCTTATTCCTTTGCCAATTTACCCAATGAAGGTAATCAATTACAGTTTTTAATTCGCTTACTCCCGCAAGGTCTCATGAGTGACTATCTGCGAGATCGAGCAAAAGTTGGGGATACAATTTTACTCGAAGCACCTTTAGGAAGTTTTTATCTTCGCGAAGTGGAAAAAGAAAAGCCATTAGTCTTTGTCGCAGGAGGTACTGGATTGTCAGCATTTTTAGGAATGCTAGATCAAATTGTGAAACAACCTCAAATTCCACCAGTACATCTATATTATGGTGTAAACAAAGAGCAAGATTTGTGTGAACAAGAAAGGTTAAAAGCATACTCAGCTAAGATTCCACACTTTGAGTATCATCCCGTAATCGGACAACCTTCTAATGATTGGACTGGAAAAAAAGGATTTATCCACGAACATTTAGATCAATCGCAATTAAGCGAATCAGCATTCGATATGTATTTGTGTGGTCCGCCACCAATGATCGATGCTGTCAAAAATTGGTTAGCTGATCACCAGATAGACAACGGACGTGTTTACAGTGAGAAGTTTATTCAAAGTCATAGCTCAAGATAATTAAATGAGCTGATGACAATCACTAAGGACTATCGTTAATATTCTTTGCAAACGATAGTCCTTTTTTGTTCTAACGTTTGAATATATGGAAATTTTAAATGCAAAAAATAATTGTAAATGACGTTATTGATCGGGAAAAAATGTCCCCTTTACAATGGACAGTTTTCTTTCTGGGGTTTTTGGTTTTTTTCTGTGATGGATTAGACACTGGCATCTTAGGCTTTATTGCACCAGCATTGTTAGATGATTGGGGTATTTCAAAACCAGATCTAGCACCTGTGCTCAGTGCGGCCTTAGTAGGCATGTCGATCGGCGCCATTATCTCAGGACCATTATCAGATAAATTTGGACGCAAGGGTGTCATCGTAATGACGACTTTGTTGTTTTCAATTTTCACCATCATGTGTGGATTTGCTTCTAACACGCAAGAACTTATGATCTATCGTTTTATTACAGGGGTCGGACTTGGTGCGGCTATGCCGAATATCAGTACAATGGTATCCGAATACATGCCTCTAAAACGTAAAGCATTCCTGACCGGATTAGCAGGTTGCGGATTTATGTTAGGGATCTCAAGTGGCGGTGTCTTATCTGCGTTCTTATTAGAGAATCAAGGGTGGGCAAATGTCATTATTATTGGCGGTGTAATCCCACTTATTGTATTGGTATTTTTGATTACCAAGTTACCTGAATCACCTCAATACCTCATCAAACAAAATCGTCAAGAAAAAGCAAAACCAATTCTTGAGAAAATTCACGGTCAAACA
Organism: Acinetobacter sp. 24-47-39; assembly: GCF_056783825.1. Lineage (NCBI taxonomy): Bacteria > Pseudomonadati > Pseudomonadota > Gammaproteobacteria > Moraxellales > Moraxellaceae > Acinetobacter > Acinetobacter sp. 24-47-39. The sequence goes on along the minus strand of NZ_JBWYIP010000011.1, from coordinate 57,180 downwards.
TTTGATCAAAGTACTGTATTTGTTCTACCTGAAGCAGAAGTATTAGATCCTAAACAAAGCCCTGTTAAAATTTTGTTTAGCAAATACTTTTGGGGTTCGGCAATGCTTTGGCTGTGTTGCTTTACCAGCCTAATGGTGTTTTATCTGTTAACCAGCTGGATGCCAACTATTCTTAAAACCGCTGGATTCACAACAGAACAGTTTAGTTTAATTGCAGCGATTTTCCCATTCGGCGGTGTAATAGGTGCATGCTTTATGGGGTGGTATATGGACAAAGTCAATCCAAATACTGTGATTAAATATTCTTATCTCGCAGCATTTGTATTGTTCTTCGTTGCAGCATTTGTGAGTCAAAGTATTGTTTTACTCGGTATTGCAATTTTCTTAATCGGCGCATTATTAGTGGGTGCTCAATCATCATTACTTCCGCTAACAGCGCTGTTCTATCCTTCAGTTTGCCGTGGTGTAGGTGTATCATGGATGCATGGTATTGGTCGTATCGGTGCGATCTTAGGTGCATTCTACGGATCACTGATTTTTACATTTGAATTATCTCTTGCAGGTATTTTCTATGTCCTAGCAATTCCGACATTTATTTCGTTTATTGCGCTCGCATTAAAAGGACTAAAACAACCTGAATCAGCCAATACTGCAACTGCAGAGGTAACGCAGTAATCTCAACTCGGTCATTAAAAAGCCCCAATAAAGGGGCTTTTTTTAAAACATAATTTTAAGAGTTTCACTCGGGAGAACCCCATATTTGGCTTTGTATTCTTGAGAAAATCGTCCTAAATGTCTGAATCCCCAGTCATAAGCCAATCTTGAAATGGAAATATTTGCATTGTTCTGCAGCAAAGCATGATGAATCTGTTCAAGTCTATAGTTTTTTAAATAATCCATAGGACTCATATGCAGCGCTTGTTGAAACTCACGGTATAAAGTCGATTTTGAAGTTCCCGATATCATGACTAAATCTGATGCATCCAACTCTTGATCAGCAAAACGATGGATAAACTCTCTGACCACCATGACTGGCTTCGGAAGCTGATACTCTTGGAGCGATCTTAATTCATTGGAATAATTATTGTGCTGGGTTAAAAGCAAAGCCTTAATCAAAAAACTTTCATAATCTTGAGAAAGCAGATTTAAACCATCAAAACGAGAATAATCTTGCCTGAGCGATAAACATTGTTGAATATTATTCCACCACAATCTTAGGAAGTTATCTTCACTAAATGGCATATCTGGCTCAAAAATCACCCGCTCTTTAACAGGTTTAGAAAGCAAATTGGAAAGTACAGATTTGACACTTTCTTCAGGAATCACCACTTGAAATTTTTTACAATTACGGTGAATGATGAGTTCTTGCTGATCCTGACTAGAAACAATGATTCCATTATTACTATGTGATAAATGAGTTTCTCCATTCATACGCAATGTTTGCTGTCCATGAATAGGCAAACTGATACTGTATGCACCTAGCTGCTGAATTTGAATAGACACATCTGTGCCATAACTGATACAGCCAATTGCCATTTTTTTACTCGGCAAGCGTATACCTGAATAATGAAAATCAAGCTGATCTTTACGAGCAGTTTCTAATTGATGTGAACCACAAATAAGGCTCATTAATCGTTGAGCAACATTCAATTCACGCGATGCGTGACTAAGATCCTTATGTTGGCTGAGTGTGATCATCCTGTTCACCTAGCTATTTTGAATCATGATAAATACTATAAAACATTTTTAATAATAATGTCGAAATAAAGTCTCTTCGCTTCGACTAAATATTTACATATATTTTTGAACACAGATTAGTAAATTAAAAAATACTAATTTGGTATCTTATATTACTTAATAGGTATTTTTATTTTTTATATTATTTTCATTAACTTATATTAAAATAATAATGATAAAAAATTCGGTTTTATTTGACATTCAGCGATTATAGAGATAGATTTTTAAATAACGTCCTAAGGATAGGACTGATATAAATAAATGTAATTTTTTTCAATTACCACTATAGCTATTAAATTTTAAAATTATTATTTCTGGTCTGAATATTGCTTCATTTATTTATATCGTAAATCTCATTCCATGATATCAATTTAACACTACTGTCATGGTACGGACTACTAATGAGCCAAAAGGATTCACAATGAACCAGCTTCATTCCTCTCAGCTAACTGGGCAAAATTTTAGTAATGAATCAATTTTCAACAGTCAAAACTTGGTCTTCAATCAAGCAGATTTGAGCGAAACTTGTAAAAATGTAGGGCAAATTTTTAAGCCTCATGCTCTAAAAGTGTTAAAATCAGCTAAAAATTTTAGTGCAAGCATGCATCATGTTCAAACTGGGGCTCTTTCTATCAGCCGCTTGGAATATGGCGCAGATGTATTGATCGAACCAGATCAACTTGAAAAGTTTTATCTTATTCAGATTCCTACTCGAGGCTATGCTGAAATTGAATTTGGTCAAGATAAATTTATTTCATACTCAGAAGTAGCGTCAATTATCTCACCTGACCAATCATTCAGAATGCGCTGGCGTGCTCACTCCCCTCAACTCATTCTCAAAATTTCAAAAGATGATTTTGCACATCATTGTCAGCAACATATCGTGAAATCTGAACAAAAAAATGTAATTTTTAATCCTCGACTTGATTTTACCACCCAATCTGGTGGTTATTTTCTGCAACTTTTGAGAACCATGATCGATGCACTTAAATGTGAGCATCATCCTCTCCACCACCCACTTGCATTTAAGCAGTTTGAATCAAATCTATTTAATGCTCTTATTTATGGACAACCAAATAATGCTTTTTTTAAAGCAAATTCTCATCATGAGAAAAAATTAGCGCCCTACTTTATCAAACGTGCTGAAGCATACATTCACCACCACTTACATGAACCACTCAACATAGAAGTCTTGGCTGAACAATCAGGTGTAAGTGCACGAACACTCTTTGCAGGATTCAAAAACCATTTTGGCATTACCCCTATGGCATATTTACGTGAGCTTCGTTTTGAACAAGCTCATCTTGAACTGATGAATAATGAACATGCCACGGTCACTGATGTTGCATTTAAGTGGGGCTTTACTCATTTAGGTCGTTTTTCACAAGAGTACAAACGTCGTTATGGCGAGCTGCCATCATCAACGCGTAAGATTACACAAAATTCACTCTTCTCTTAATTTTATGTCTGCCAATAAAAAAGCCTGTGAAATCACAGGCTTTTTTGATTAGAAATGATGAATGTATCGAATTTGGAATCGATCGCCTTCAGTTCTATTTTTTGCATCATGCTCAAAATATGCATTTGCGACTACATGATTTTTTGGCGAGTGGCTATACATAAGTCCAGGTCCAACTGCCCACACACTTTCTTTGCGACCATCGACTTTTACACCATCAACTTTAGTATCGGTAAGCTGTTTTAAGTAGTATCCACTTAGACCCAACCGAATCTGATCATGTACAGCATATTCAGATGCTAGGTTAATGTGTACTGCTTGCCCCGCTTGGATGTCATCAGCAGCACCAAAACCATAAGTTGGATCATCATTTTTAAAATTATACAAATAATGAGCGCGTGTCGAAGCTGTCCATTTCGGATTAAACCAATACGTTGCAGCCCAATATGGATTGAAGGAAAATGCATTATTACCCGGATTAATATCACGGTTTTGCTGATATTCCCCTGTTGGCAAATTTATCTGTAATTCTATTCGATGGACAAACTTTGGTCCCTGTTCACCCATGACTGGATCAAACTGGAGAAATGGACCAATCATCAAATCTCCAAATCCACTTTTAGCTTTTAAGGCTTGATTATTTAAACCATCGTCAACACTGATTTTACTTAAATAAGGGATAAGTAAATTCAGACCTAGACTTGAATGAGCAGTCGGTTTATAGGTCGACATGTAACTTAATTGCTCGACAATCACTTGATAATTTAAATCTGTTTTGGGCAACGGAAGCTTTTGTCCACTCGCATCTCTCAACTTGTCACTGTCATAATGTTGAAAATACGTTTGCGAATACCAACCAGGTCCAGCTGGTAGTCCACCATCTAGAAAACTGGTCATACCCAAATTCACAGTCGGTAAATCATAAGCAAGAACATGTGATGAATTTGCTGTAGTAAACAAGGTTAAAGCACTTAATATGATTTTATTTTTCATGTATATTTCCCATAAAAAACCACGATTATTCATCGTGGTTTTTAAAGCAATGATTAAAGGTCTGGATGGCTCGCTGCAATTTGGTAACGACCAGCATGAAACACTAAGGGCTCACCAGCAGTTTGTTGATATTTTTGAATTTCACCGATAAAAATTAAGTGATCGCCACCTTCGTATTGCTGTACATTTTTACAGACAAGTGTAGCAAGTGCTTCGTTCAGTAATGGAACACCTGTATCACATTCACCATGATCAACTGTGGCAAACTTATCTTGTGCACCACGGGCAAAATGGGTAGAAAGCTGATGCTGCTCCTTCGTTAACATATGAATTGCAAAGTGCTCAGCTGCAACAAAATCGGGCAAACTTGGTGCTGTTTTCGACAAGCTCCACAATACCAGCGGTGGATCTAATGACAACGAAGAAAATGAATTGGCTGTCATACCCACTTTTCGTCCATCCGTTCCACGTGTGGTGATTACGGTAACACCTGTGGCAAACTGACCAAGAAGATTACGAATCTCGCGAGGATTACTGATGTCAATCTCTTGCAGATTAATTTTATCTAATACATCCATTTTTAACACCTCAGTTCCATCAAGCCACTTGAGAAACTTGATCTGTTTCTAATAATTCTTTCGCTGCGTTTTCGTCAAACCACCACGGTGAAAAGTTACGTGGATCATCAAAATTATTAACGATCTGAGAAGCTAAATTGTGATTTTGAGAGGCTGCACCTAGTAGCTCAACAACATGAGGTTGAGGTGGAACCAATAAACTATTTGTCCAGCTCACGACTTTTTCAGCATATGACCAATATTTCTCAAACGTTGACTCCATCCAATCTTCAGTAAACGCTTGATTACCGTGTGCTAAGATCGCATCGAAATAAACCTTGCTACACTTAGCTGCATTATTTGATCCTTGACCTGTGATTGGATCATTCACCACCAATGCATCTGCCATACCAAATATTTTTTTACCAGAAGCCAATGTCATGACAGGTTTACGTACTGTTGGCGGGAAACGTCCTGCTAAATATCCGCCATGATCTGTCAGCGTCACGTCTTGACAACGCTCATATTCCCACGGCAAATGTTGTTTCAGAATTTCTAAGCTTTTATTTAAATGTTCTTCTGGTGTTTTAACTTCAGCCCAGCAATCCATAGGACCATTAGGAATCCCTTCAAAAACCATAATGTCACATGGACCATTTACTGTAAGCGCAGGAAAACAAAAATACTCACCCACCCCAGGAATAATATTAAAGCTCACTCTCGAGTATGGCGAAATTGGCTTCATTCCATTCACATAAGTCAAAGCCAATGCACGCTGAGGTTTGTCAAAAGTGCTACGTTCTGCGTCACGTACAAACTCTTTAACCACTTCACCTTTACCCGCAGCCAAGAGCACTAATTCATACTCGTCAGCCAAATGTTCTAATTCGTTTAGACCGACGTCTTGGAGAACAAACTTGCCTCCACGGCGCTGAAACTCTTCAAGCCAATAAGGCATCTTGACACGTTGATCAACAGATTGAGCATAACGCTCTAATCGCGCACTCCATTTAAATGCTCTTTCACCACTTGCTGGATCAACCAAAGCAAAACTAATACCTTCTACCGCTGGACAATGCTCTTCCCAAAAATTTAATCCTAAATCACGCTCAGTCTGTAACGCAGTATGGAACATACATTGACTAGACATGACTTTACCTTGACGAATCTCATCAGGAGTTTTATTCGACAAAATCGTGATGTCATATCCCTTATCAAGCAGTCCTAATCCAAGTTGAAGTCCTGACTGACCTGCACCAACAATTGCAATTTTTCTCATCTTTATTCTCCAATATTTAATTTATTCTGCTAAACGTGGTATTGCGGGTTGATTCGTTTCAGGCCCCATGACTGAATACCCACCATCTACTGCATAGTCTGCGCCAGTCACAAAACTTGCAGCATCCGACAATAAGAATGTCACTACATTTGCCACTTCTGCCGGATTACCCAAACGTCCCAAGAGATGATAATCACTTGCTACAGCATCAGCTTTCGCACGATTTTGTCCACTCACTTCAGAAATCACTCTCGACCAAGTCCAACCTGGTGAAACTGAGTTGACACGGATACCATCTGGCGCAAAATCCATTGCCATCGATTTGGTCAGTTGTAAAATTGCCGCTTTAGAAACTGGATATAACCAACGTCCCGTTTGAGCACATTGCGCTGAAATCGAGGTGAAATTCACCACTGACCCTTTATTTTTTTGCAAATCTTCATATACGGCACGCGTTAGCTCAACAATAGACACCAAATTGATATCTAATGCTTTTAACCAATCTGACCTTGGTGATTTGAAGCCATCATCAAGATAGGTACATGCCAAGTTCACTAAATAACTGACTTCACCTAGATGATTTCTAATGCTATTCACCGCTTCCTGAATTGCGATGTCTGAAGTTAGATCAGTTTGTATAAACATCACTTCATAAGGATGTTGCGCAGCTATGGTTTTTCCGTAATCATCAATGTCTAAAATGGCAACTTTAGCCCCTAAATTCACGAGACTTTGAACCACAGCCTGTCCAATCAACGTTGATCCACCACTGACAATGGCAACTTTATCTTTAATATTTAATACCATTTTTTGCCCCATTTTTTTTTGATTATTCGATTGGCTTACCAACACTCGACTCCCAACTTGGCATCAAGCCATTTGAAGGAATATCTTCATCTAAAAGTTTTTTCGCTGTTTCTACACCTGCAACAGGCAATCCTTCTGGATTAAGTAGTCCGATTTGGACAAGTACAGAAGCTTGATCCCAATAAATATGTTCATGACAAAGTTTTGGACCTCTAAACTGAATGACCCCTAACATCGGAATTTCGACATATTTTCCAGTCGGTTTTACACCTGGTAATAACCAATCAATTTCAGTGTCGTGAGTGAAACTCATGATGAATTCATCCACAACCTGAGTAGATCCCACGGTTCTTGAAATTGAGGTGATTTTCATATCTTGAGGATTTTGATGTACAAAATGATATCGATAGAATCGCGCTAACTGGCTATATCCCACACCACCTGTCAATGTTGGAATGTGATTCACATATGGTTGAGCGACCATCGTTGCCATGGTTGCTGGTACATCGCGCGTGTCGAACTCATGTCTAATATGCTCTTCCCACAATGCAACTAAGTCATAGTGAGGGCCAACCGTTTCATGTAATGCTGTTACGGTACGTTCATGGGCAAATCGCGCCGATGGTTTGTGATAATGATCGCTGTTCGGTCGTGCAAATGCGTGATCAACACCTTCATAAACATAGGCATGAATGTGTTTAAATTGTGCGCATACTTCAGTGATTTGATTTCGCGCTTCAGCTGGACAGAATTGATCAAGTTCAGCCATGTGTAACACAAGCTTACCCTTCGCATTCGAGAGTTCATCGAGCGCTTTTTCAATGCCTACGCCGTAGTAAGCAACCGAACACGCTAAGTTATCAATACGGCATGCAGCCAAATATGCAAGTTTTCCACCAAGACAATATCCGACCACTGACTGACCCGTAGTCGTGTCACACGCATCTAAAGTCGTTAAAAAATCTAAACTTTCACGAATATCATTTACACCCTGATCTTCATCATATTGCTGATAAAGTTGAAAAGCTTTTTCAAAATCCTCAGGTGTATAACCTAGCTCAATGTTTGGTGCAGTACGCCAAAATAGATCAGGGACTAAAACGGTATAGCCTTCCTCTGCGAGAAAGTCAGCTTTTGCTCGCATCGCTGCATTAATACCAAATATTTCATGGCACAATACAATCCCTGGACCTTTCTTCGCTTCTGGGACTGCCAAATACCCTGAATAACGATTCCCCGATTTGGTAGTGATCTCAATCGTTTGACCTGTCATTTTTTCTTCCCTAAGACATCGAATATGATCTGATCATGAAAGGAAATGCGATAACAAACTGTCCAAAAGATGCGGAGACTATCCAGAGACTGCTGATTCTTTACACAAAGAATTTGCATAAATGGATATCGAATTTAATTATTCAATGAACGAAATTGAGTCGTTGGTTATAATATTGGTTCGACTCATTTTTCTTTTGCTAAAAATAGATCTTATAATCGATTTACGCACTTTTTCTCATGCTAAGCTTGAGCAGTACTTCTTCGTTTCAAAATTTAACTACAGGTTTTTTTCACACATGACTTTAGATCAATCCAATATCGATCTTTCAACATTGACGCCAATGATGCAGCAATACATGACGGTGAAATTACAGCACCCGCATTCGTTAATGTTCTATCGTATGGGTGATTTCTACGAGTTATTTTTTGACGATGCGCATAAAGCCGCCAAAATTTTAGGGATTACGTTAACCCACCGTGGTAAAGCGAATGGACAACCGATACCGATGGCTGGGGTTCCTTATCATGCAGCAGAAGGATACTTAGCGCGTTTAGTAAAAAAAGGTGAAACCGTTGTTATTTGTGAACAACTTGGGGAAGTCACTGGTAAAGGACCTGTCGAACGTGGTGTAGTCAGAATTATTACACCGGGGACATTGACAGACGACGCATTGCTGAATGCCCATCAGAGTTCAAATTTAGTATCCATCTGTATTAAATCTGATGAAATTGGTATCGCCCTATTAGATCTCAGTGCAGGTATTTTTAAAGTCCAACAACAAAGTTTTCAAGCTGAACAACTTCCTCTGGAACTTGCGCGTCTTATGCCAAGTGAAGTTTTGATTGATGAAGATTTCAAGTATCCAGAAGTGGTTGAACAGATTAAGCAAATTCTTGATTGTCCCGTTACAAAACGCCCAAATGTAGACTTCAATCTGAATAATGCGCAAAAAACTTTATGTGATCAATTTGCCGTAAGTACTTTATCTGGCTTTGGAATTGAACATCTTGAGTTAGCGAAAGCAGCCGCGGCAGCTTTAATTCATTATGCTAAAGATACCCAGAAAACAGCTTTGCCACATATTCGTTCAATTCGACTTGAACAAAGCTCCGATTTTATCGCTCTTGATCCTGTGACGCGACGAAATCTAGAGATCATTGATCCTTTGTTTGAGCATGGCACTTCATTATTTGATTTGACCAACCAATGTCAAACGGCTATGGGTAGCCGACTACTTAGTCGAACCTTAATGCAACCGATTCGTGATACTGCGTTGTTAGATCAGCGTTTAGATGCGATACAAACAATACTCTCTGGCTATCATGAATCTCCGATTCGTCTGGTATTAAAAGAAATCAGTGATATCGAACGCGTACTCAGCCGTGTGGCATTAGGAAGTGCGCGACCACGTGATTTAGTGCAACTACGTCAAGCCTGTGCTCAGATTCCGTATTTACGCCATGCATTAGCACCGATGACCTCAACACCGCAATCCGCTTTAATCAATCAATTGAATGAGGAATTGGGTGACTTTAATGGTTTACATCATCGCCTCATGTCAGCCATTGTGGAAAACCCACCTGTTCTACTCAGAGATGGTAATGTCATTGCAAATGGTTTTGATCATGAATTGGATGAACTTCGTCAAATACGCGATCATGCAGGACAATTTTTAATTGATTTAGAAATCAAAGAAAGAGAAACAACAGGTATAAACACACTAAAAATCGGTTATAACCGAGTGAGTGGCTACTATATTGAATTAACTAGAGCGCAAGCAGAACAAGCTCCTGCCCATTATATTCGTCGTCAAACATTAAAAAATGCTGAACGTTATATCACCCCTGAATTGAAGTCTTTCGAAGATAAAGTGCTTTCAAGCGAATCACGTGCATTGGCTCGTGAAAAACTTTTGTTTGAAATGTTATTGGATGAATTACGTCAAGATATCGCCAATCTTCAAATGATGGCGAGCGCTATTGCTCAACTGGATGTTCTTACAAACTTCGCACATCTATCAAGATTATATAATTGGAATCGTCCGGAATTTAGCCCTGAAATTGGAATACACATTCAAGCAGGACGCCATCCCGTTGTTGAATCACTGATTAAAACGCCTTACACCCCAAATGATACTTATCTAGATGTACAGCATCGTATGTCGATTATCACAGGCCCCAATATGGGTGGTAAATCCACATTCATGCGTCAGACGGCGTTAATTACGCTCTTAGCATATTGCGGTAGTTTCGTTCCAGCGAAATCTGCCAAATTGGGACCTATTGATCGGATCTTTACGCGTATCGGTTCAGCAGACGATCTTTCTTCTGGCAAATCTACATTTATGGTGGAAATGACGGAAACTTCTCAAATTTTACATCATGCCACTCAACAATCTTTGGTATTGATGGACGAAGTAGGTCGTGGCACAAGCACTTATGATGGTTTGTCATTAGCTTGGGCTTGTGTTCTTGATTTGACGCATCGCATTAAATGTTTATGTCTTTTTGCAACGCACTATTTTGAATTAACAGAATTAGACATGGATCCGTATATTGATAATTATCATGTCACTGCGCAAGAAGTGAATGGTCATCTCATCTTATTGCATAAGGTTCAAAAAGGTCCTGCAAGTCAAAGTCATGGTTTACAGGTCGCTAAACTAGCAGGTATTCCTCAAAACGTGATTAAAGAGGCTCAAGCTAAACTTAAAAAACTGGAGAAACTCCAACTGCAAACTCAACCTGTGCAAAAAGATCTGTTCTCTCAAGATTTATTTTCAAATAGTGAACCTGTAGAAAAAATTATTGAAGTTGAAAATGTGGTTGAAATTCATCAACCTTCTCAAGTTGAACAACTCCTTTCAGAAATTATTGTAGATGACTTAAGTCCAAGACAGGCTTTAGACCAACTCTACCAACTCAAACAATTACTCCAAAAATCTTAGTTCAAGCACACTCAATCAATAAGCCAGTCAACTGCTGGCTTTTTTTATTCATGATTTTTGAAATTCAGAGACAAAATGCCTAAGAATTTGGAAATCCAAGAGGTCTCATCATAAATATTACTGATTTAGTAGCATCCCCTATATTAAATATCAAGAAAAGGAATTGTTAGTTTCGTTCAATTTGCCTAAAATACAGCATTCGTTATTAGAACCATATTTTTTAGGTAGCTGACGCCATGACCTTTGTTGTCACTGAAAATTGTATTAAATGTAAGTATCAAGACTGTGTAGAAGTTTGCCCAGTTGACTGTTTCTATGAAGGTCCAAACTTTCTAGTCATTAATCCAGATGAGTGTATTGACTGCGCGTTATGTGAGCCTGAATGCCCTGCAAATGCCATTTTCTCGGAAGATGAACTACCTGAAGGTCAAGAAGTCTTTATCGAACTCAATGCTGAACTTGCAGAAAAATGGCCAAATATTACTCAGATTGGTGATCAGCCAGCTGACCGTGAAGAATGGAATGGCAAACCAAATAAATTGCAATATTTAGAAAAATAATCCAATGAGAGATCAGCTTCGGCTGATCTTTTTTATACCCAATTGGTACATTTATTTGCAATTTATATGCATTCTTGATAATCAATTAGCATAAAATAGAAACTTATTTGCTTTAGTAAAATTTATTTATAATGAAATTAATTTTGAAGGGCTTGTGCTCAATCAGTGCAATATCGTTGATATTGATTGGATGTACGTCCTCCCCTCAAAAAGGACGAACAATCGTCACCAATGATGGTCAACGCATATATATTCCACAAGAAAAAATAACCTATGAACGTCCAGCGCGACCAAAAGTCATGCCGAATTCTTATCGTGTTTGGCTGATGCAAGGAAATAACCAAGCTGAAGCACGAGAATATGAACAATACTTAGAACGTAATAATGTTGGCAATATTATCCCAAGTTTTGAACTCTTTAAATCAGCACGTGCTTGGCATAAATGTGGTAAATCTGAATATATGGTTCCAAACCGTGAGCTATGGTCGAATCAGTTACCGACATTGAAAGTATTTAAATATCTCGTTGCAGCAAGGATTCTAACTGATTTTGAGGTTACATCTGTATATCGTGACCTTCCATTAAATCAATGTGCTGGTGGTGCAGGTTCGTCTCGACACTTGTATAACTCAGCCATTGATTTCAGAATTGGTCCTGAATTTCCTCAGGCTGAAGATTATGCCTTCATCGAAAATTCTAAATTTAAATTATGCCAATTTTGGCAAAATTATGGTCAAAGCTTAAATATGGGCTTAGGTTTGTATGCGACTGGTCAAATACATATTGATACTCAAGGTTACCGTACTTGGGGACCTGATCTGACTCGAAATACATCTTTATGCCATTATTAATTTTAGATGATCACATTTAATTAAGAGGTCTTTGACCTCTTTTTTTTGACTGATTTTTCAGCATCAAAGCATCAGAAATTTGCACATTCACTCGAAACGATTACAATGCACTGAACTCCCTAAAGGTACTCAGTTATGCAACAACAATGGTCAGATATTGATGCTTATATTGAATCTCATCTGATGCCAGAAGATCCAATTTTAACTCAGACTCTACAAAATACAGCTGATAAGGGTTTTCCTGACCATCTAGCAGTTGCTGCTAACCAAGGCATGTTATTACAAATGTTGATTCAAATGAATCAGTGTAAGCGTGTGTTAGAGCTTGGAACCTTTGCGGCTTATAGCACCATGTGGCTAGCAAGAGCTCTTCCTGAGGATGGATATATTCTCACGATCGAGGGTCGTGATACACATGCAGCACTCGGTCAAGAAAATATCGACAATGCGAAATTAAAGCAAACGGTTGAATTAAAAGTCGGTCGCGCTGCGGATATTCTCAAATCTTTACCTGAAAATTTTGAGCCATTTGACTTTATATTTATTGATGCTGATAAACAAAGTTACCCAGAGTATTTAGAACTATCACTTAAATTTTCACGCTCAGGTACCATTATTTTTTTAGATAATGTGATTCGCGCTGGTGATATTCTGGATGAAAAAAATGTCAAACCAAGCATCGAAGGTATTCGTGAAATGTACCGCCTTATGCAGAATCATCCTCGACTACTGTCGAGTACAGCCTTACAAACCGTCGGCAGTAAAGGACATGATGGTTTTGCACTGGCGATTGTCAAATAAATCTTAATACTAGTCATTAGTATCACCTAAAGGAGTATTCATCAATTTGAATACTCCTTTTTCTTGCACTAAAGCCCTGAAAAAGTTATCCCCGATTCCTGTTTGTATTCCTGTGGATAAAAATAAAATATTATGGCAAACACCTGATTTTCATACGTTTTAATCAAAAGATTATAAAATAATCAAACCATAAAACCCTATTATTCTAAAAATTTATCCACCTTCTACCAGTTAAGTTGACCGAATATTTATCAAGTAAAATTAATCAAAACTGATTGATCATTTAGCAACCAACAATGGAACGACTGAATTTCTAAATATATTGGTCGTAATACTGCCCAAGAAAAATTGTTTTACTTTACTGCGACTATAAGCGCCTAGCACAATTAATTGAATTTGATGTTGTTGCTGATAATCTAAAATATTCTCAGCGACATCTCCAAAACGATATTCAACAACCACATCCAATCCAGCTTCACGTAAATACTGAGCTGGGATATCAAGAATTTCAGGATGATCACCCACATAAAGCAAATGACACTGAAGTGTTCTTAATAAATCACTTTTAGCAACACGATGCATCATTTCTTTACAAGTCTGAGAATCTTCATAGGCGAAAATAAAACGTGTTGGTGGCTTAAAGGTTTCACCAACAGTTAAAACCGTACAACGAGCACCACGAATAAAATTCTCTACATTACTCCCTAAGCTTTTGTGTTTTTCCGCGGAGCGCTCACCTACTCGACCAATAATCGCAATATCATTTTCATTTAAAACATTGAAACTCTGTTCGAGGAAATCGCCTTTTTCTTGAATTTTTATCGGCGTAATACCATATTTTTCTTCAATCACTTCTGAAATATGTGAAAGAAGATTATTACTATAATCTAAAGCTAATTCACTTTGTTTTTGTTCTAATTCCGCGAGTTCTTTTAAGAGCATCGCATTACTTTCAAATCCAATCACACCACTAATTTCACCCAGATGATAACTTGCAGGATAGTAATCTAAAACCTGTAAAAGGACTAACTCACGTTTAGTTCGATCCGCAATCCAGGCTGCTGCTTCAGCTAAGGCATGAATACATGGGGATGAATCAATACACGCAATTACACGGTTCATGATTGCCTCACTTTGACATGATGTCTGATTGTTCTTTTCTTTAAACTATCATAGCTTTCGGGCAAATGAACATGGTTTATGTAATTTAATTCAATCTTTCGCGTTACGAATTATTCACGCATTCGTATAAATTGAGCTGGATTCCCTGCAACAACTTCTCTTGCCTGAATATCCTTAGTAACCATACTATTCATACCTACAATCACCTGTTCATGTATGGTCACGCCATCTTTAATGCCCACATGCGCCCCTAACCAAACATCACGATGAATCTCAATGCCTTTTGAGCGTACTGCTTGCTGGTAAATAGGTTGATCTAAACTCATGCCATGGTCAAATGCATAAAGATGACAATAAGCTGCGATCCGTACTTGGTCATGAATCTTGATCCCAACGCGTCCACCATCTAAAATACAATGATGATTAACGGCGACTTCAGACCCAATTTCTAAAGGACCATGCAAGGTACAATCCGCGGCAATAAAAGTATTATCTCCAATAATGATCTTCCGACCACGCTCAGCAAAAATATGGGCTAAAGGGGAAATGAAACAATTTTCTCCAATTTCAACAGTCTCCATGTCCATTAAATAGGCTTGATAATCTTTTTGCCAAGCTTCAGCCCATTCACGATGCTTTGCCTTGAGTGACCAATATAACCAAGGCATGTAATTCAAACGATGTTTATGCTGTTCTCGGTACTTGAGTAAAGGATCATGTTCCGTCACGTTCGACATCCTCTATATTCAATTGCTCACGTCCACGAGTCACATCTTGGATTTTCAGTTTAAACGGCTCAATTTCATGAATTTGCATACGTGCAGTAATCAACACCCCAGAGTCAACATATTCCTCAATATATTCAATTTTTTGTTGATTTAACTCATATTGAAAAATCGACCACTCATTAAATTGGCATTTAAAATTTACAGTTTTCTTTTCGATGAGTTCAATTTTTTCGACCTGTAATAAGCATTGCCCTGCTACACCTCCGTATGCTCGTACCAAGCCTCCAGTTCCGAGTTTGATACCACCATACCAGCGGTTTACCAATACAATAATATTAGTGAGCTCATTCCCTTCAATCGTTGCAAGTATAGGTCTTCCAGCTGTTCCTGAAGGTTCTCCATCATCATTAAAACGGACTTGCTGCCCAATTTTCCATGCCCAGCATTGATGGGTCGTCGAGGCATCAAAATACTGGTTTAAAAACTCTTTTACATCCTGTTCATTTTCCACAGGTGCGGTGATCGCCTGAAAACGGCTTTTCTTAATATCTTCTTCATAGATATAAGTCTGAGCAAGAGTAAATGGCATGGTAAATTACAACAATTGAACTCAAATACATTATGCGTGATTCAATCATATTAAAAAACCCAATCAAAAGATCATTGATTGGGTTTTAAACAGACTGAAAAAATAAAGATTATCGTTCGCGTAACGCTTCCTTCGCCTTATTGAATGGTTTCAACAGGTATTCAAGAATCGTTTTTTGACCTGTCTTAATATCAACCGTTGATACCATACCCGGCGTGATTGGGAAAGCTTGCCCAGCTTTGTTATAAAGTTTGTCTGAATCAGTACGAATATACACACGATAATAAAACTGATCTTGTTTAACTTCATCACGTAGCGTATCAGGAGAAATGACTGTTACCTCTCCTTTTAAGCCACCGTAAATTGAATAATCGTACGCAGTGATTTTAACTAAAGCTTCCTGTCCAGGATGAATAAATGCAATATCACGCGGTGAAATTCGCGCCTCAATTAAAAGTTGTTCATCCAATGGAACAATGGTCATCAACTTACCATTCTGAGGAATAACTCCACCCAAAGTCATCACATCAATTTCTTTCACTACACCGCGGACTGGTGCTTTAAAGATTGTACGATTCAGACTATCCGATTTACCTTTGATCACTTGTTGTTGAGTTTCGACATCCGTGCTCGCCTTAGATAATTCTTCACGTGCCTGAACATAGTACTGGTTACGAATATCGTTAATTTGGTTGGTCAATTCATTTGCTTGACGTTTTAAACGTAAAACTTCAACTTCACTCGCAGCACCTTTGGCAACAAGCGGTTCTGTCATTCTCAATTCTTGCTGAACTAACGTAAGTGCTTGCGTTAAGCCAGCAATGGATTCTTCCATATTGGCACGTCTAGAACGATAAAGCTGAGTTTCCTCAGCAACCAATTTTGGAATTTTTTGAACTGATTCTGGAAATACCAGTGGACCACCATTCACTTCCGCACGTAAACGCGCAGCTGTTGCTTGCGATGACAGTAGTAACGATTCTGATTCACCCACATTTGAAGCAAATCGTGTCGGATCAAGTTGAGCAAGGGTTTGCCCTTTTTCAACAATATCACCTTCTTTAACTTCAAGTTTGGTTAGAATCCCGCCCTCTAAAGATTGAATCACTTGTTCCTTAGAAGTTGGAACCACTTTACCTGTACCATTAGAAACTTCTTCAAGTTTGAAAATAGCTGCCCAAATAATGAGTGCAAGCAAACCCAGACCAATAATCCAAATCGTAATACTGACCTTCGGTAATGGTGGCTCTAACTGAGACACTTTTAATGAACGTTGTTGTTTTAATTCTTCGCTCATGATTTAGCCCCTGAATTTGCTTGTTGCTGGCCAGAATTATTTAAAATTTGATCACGTGGGCCATCCATAACGATACGACCATCATTCACCACAATAATACGATCCACTAACTCTAATACTGCACGGCGGTGGGTTGCCACAACCAATGTGCGATGTCCAAGCCAGTTCTTCATATGATCAATTAATTGTTTTTCAGATACATCATCAATCGCAGCTGTAGGTTCATCTAACAACAGAATATTTGGCTGACAAATGAGGAGTCTTGACAATAAAAGTGCCTGACGTTGTCCACCTGAGAAGCCGACACCACCTTCTAAAATAATATGATCCAATCCTTCTTTCTTTTCTTGAATGAAGTTAAGTGCACCGGTTACAGCAAGTGCTTTTAATAAATCATCATCGGTAGCTAAGGGTGCACCTAACGTTAAATTTTCTCTGACTGTACCAAAGAATAGGTGCGCATTTTGATTCAACAAACCTACGTCACGACGAACGTCCGATGGATCTAACAAGGTAATATCAATATTATCTAATTGAACCTTACCTTGAACTGCAGTTTGCATACCTGAAAGTAATTGAAGAATGGTCGATTTACCTGCACCGTTACGCCCAAGAATCGCAATTTTTTCACCTGGTTTAATTTCAAGTTTAGGAATAACGACACTTGGTTTAGGATCTTCTTCGCCGTATTTAAAGACCACACCATTTAATTCATAATGACCATCAAGTACTGATCGCTGAATCAATTGTGAACGCTCAGGATGGTCAACCTGTTTACTCATTAATTCATCAAGACTTTCTTTCGCTGTTTTAGCTTGCTGATAACGACCAAGAACACCTGTAACCTGTGCAATTGGCGCTAACATACGTGATGATAGAATCGAACATGCCACCAACGCACCGGTGGTCATTTCTCCATCCATTACCGCAAAACAACCCACCAATACTACAATTGCAAAGGTCAATCCCTGTAATTTTTGTGTCCAAAGATTCAATACGCCTACAATTTTACGTTGTTTCATGCTGATAGAAGCTGAAACATCATTCATGTGATTCCACTGATTTTGAAAGCGAGACTCTGCACGTAGCAGTTTAATATCTTCAATACCTTGAACAGCTTCAACGAGAATCGCATTTCGTATTGATGACTCACGCATACCCTCTTTAGCCAATTGCGCTAATTTTTTTTGCGCCAAAAGCCCTGGAATAATCATCAGCGGTACAACCACCAAAATTACCCAGAAAAGATTGCCACCAATAAGCCAAAAAATACCAAGAAACAGGAAGAAGAATGGTAAATCAGCAAAGGCGGTAATTGTTGTAGATGTTACAAGCTCACGCACACCTTCTAATTCACGAATTTGTGAAATAAACGTTCCCGTGGATTTAGATCGTTCACTATTTTTAATACGTAAAGCATGACCAAAGACCCGATCTGAGACTCTTAAATCCGCACGCTTACCAATCATATCTGAAAGAATTAATCGTGAGTATTTCAATGCGAATTCAAAGATTGCAGCAAGTAATACACCACCTGCCAGTACCCACAAGGTTGGAATAGATTGTGCTGGAATAACGCGGTCATACACATTCATCGAGAATACGATTGTCGCGAGTGCTAATACGTTTGCAAGCAATGATGCAAACATAATATCGATATAGCGTTTCCAATCGCGTAATACAATTTCCCAAAACCAATTTTTTTCGTACGGTTTAATGTATTCGTCAATACGCGCATCAGGTACTGAGGTTTCTGGTCTTAAAATATAGACTGAGTCGATGACATCTAACAATGTATCTACTGAAAATGTCTGTGCTAACCCTTCATCACCGCTCAGTTGAACACTTGCGTTACCTTGTGCATCTGCACGATCAATGACCCCAACTTGCCCATCTTTAAATCCGACCAATACCGGTAAACGCCACGGATTTAAAATATCGGGGCTAAAATCCACTTTACGGACATGCAAACCTACTTGGCGTGTCATAATTGCCAAGATGTCATCGACTGACTGGTTCTGATTCCAGTTTAGTTCTAAGCGAATACGTTCAGCAGAGGTTTCAATTCGATAATGACGTGCAACCGTCAGGACACCTTGTAACCATGGTTGATAATTTATTCTTGTATTCATGGTTTCAATTCTACCCCTTGAATGGTCAAATTATTAAGTTGATATACATCGCGGCTCTTACCAGAAGCGGCAATATATTGAACTAAGTTTTCATAAATATCATAACGTGCCGTTTCAATATCTGAATTTGAACGGTGAATCGCTTGTTCAGCATTTAAAAGATCAACAGCTGTACGAGTGCCAAGTTTATATTGTTCTTGATATAACTCTTTTGTTCTGACTGATGTCGCTTGTTGATCAATTAATACTTTCATTTGTCGCTGTTTATTTTCAACTTGTTCTTGAGCACGACGAATTTCATCAATTGTTTCTAAATAAACTGCATTTACTTTTGCTTTAGCAGCTTCTTCTGCAAACGATGCCGCACGACTGCGTGAACTAATTGCACCACCTTGGAAGAAAGTACTATTTGCTTCAAGCATAATAGAACTATCTGTTCCATCGTCTTGATTGTTATTCGGATTACGTCCGTTGACTGCTTGACTCAATGTACCTTTAACATTTAACGTAGGATAACGACTCAATTGAGTTTGTTTTTTTTCCAATTCTGCAACATCAACTTCAGCTTTGGCAGCCATCATTTTCGGAATTTCGTTAAACTTTGGCTCTGAATAAATATCTGAAGCCTTAATTAAACTCTCAGGTATCTCCCAGTTATATTTTGATATATCTGTTCCCATCAAAGTTCTAAGACGTTGTTTAAATACATTGAGCTGTGTTTCTTGCAGAATTAAATTTGATTGTGCAGATTCATAATATGATTGCGCTTGGATTGGATCGGCCTGACTGCTGATACCTGCCTCTGCACGTAAATTAGCAATTTCTCGGATTCGTGATATACCAGCAATTTGCTCACGTGCAATACGTGTAATTTCTTCATATCGCTTAATATTCACGATGGCAGAAGCCACTTCAAGAGCAATTTGGTCAATTGTGACAAGAACTTGAGCTTGGCTAAACTGCAACTTGGCTTCTTCTGTACTAACTAGTGATTTTTGTTTACCAAAGTCAAAAAGTAGTTGTGTCGCATTGACATTAAATAATTGACGCCCTCTTTCTCCTGAAGTCATATCTCCAGTTGAAACACCTGCACTCAACTGTGGGTAATAACCGGCTTTAGCAACATCAATAAATGCATTTTGTGATGCGAGTGAAGAAACACTTTGTGTCACTTCAGGATGTCTAGCTACTGCAATCTTAATCGCATCGTATAAGCTTAACGTTTGTTTATCAGCCGTACCATTCACAAGTGGCATCAAAGATACTGGAGCACTAGGCGAAGCTTGTGTCGTTATCACAGGCAATTGTTCGACCTGTTTAGGATCAAAGCTAAAATCACTCAGTTCATTTAACTTAACTTGTCTAAAGTCATCATCAGCTTTAGGTTTAAAAAACTGATCCATATTTGATTTTAATGCAGTTAAACTGAATTTTTTCTTTGCTTGAGGTTCAGCATTCACCGTATTGTATTTTTGTTCAGAGACGACTTGATCAGCTTTAGGCTTAATATTTACAACTGGCTTAATCGACTGCGATTGTTCAGATATTTTCGCTTTCTGCTCTATTGGTTTTGAATAAACAATTGTAGGTTTATTTACAGCCAAAGCACTAGTCGGTTGCTGAACGATCAAGTTTGGACGCTCAATTACATTCTGTGTTTCTAACTTATTATGAGAACCTGATTTAAAAGGCCAAAAAGCTTTGGCTTTAGATACAAGACTTTGACGATGTTCAACTTTCGCTACAGTTGAAGGTGGAGCTTGTAGCAAGTTGTTTTGGCTGTTGATTTGTTGATCATTAACAATCTTCGGTTTTGGTGTACTAGACACTTTCAATGAAGATTCACTCACCGATTTTTGTAAAGTAGGTGTCAAAACTTTTGTATTTGAAACATTGCCAGTAGCTTGGTGATGACCCTCATCCAACTTAGTTTTATCTTTGCCTATATTCCCAATAAATGTAAAGAGTTTACTTTTTGGTTTTTCTGTTTTGTCTTCTGAAACCGATGTTTCATTTTCTAGTAATTTTGCGTGTTGCGCGTCAATTAAAGATTCTGTTAGTTGATTTTGGATCTTTGGTTTAAGCGGTTTTAAAACCTGACGAGTGTCTTTAGTAGCGGGTTGTACAGTAGATGAAATAGTAGGTTTTAGAACATTTGGAGCTGAAGCCTCTTCAATATCCTGCTTTACCTTTGGCAGCAATACTTTTGGTTCAGATGCCGCTTTTTCACGCTTAACAAATGCAAAGAAAGATTTCTTTTGAGTCTTTTCCTTCGACTCATTCTGAGACTGCGAATTAGATAAAGGTATAGTGTTAACTTTAGCAATTTCATTTTCGACTATGTCGTCTAAATCAGGAACTTGTTCAATAACTTTAGGAACAAGAACCTGTTCTTTCACTTGCTCTTTCGAGATTTTGGATTTCGATTGGAATAATTTAAAACGTGGCTTTTCAAGCTGTTCAGGTATATCTTCAACAGTCTTTTTTTCCAAACTAAAATTGATTTTGGGTTTTTGTAATTCTGCTGATAGTGCACGTTGGGTATCGTCAATTGCTAGAGGAGCGATTGCATCTTCAGCATGTACTTGTGTCGCACATAAACTGATCGCAAACAGCGTGATATACCCCATATCCTTCTGACTTAATTGATGTTTAGCCACTTGTAATCTCTATTAAAAAGTGTGAACTACGTCACATAAAATCAATCGTATTCTACAATGATTTTTATATTATTTCTGCGTCAATTGTAAACTTACGATTTGTTTGAGTTAATTTACAGTCTAAATATCTATAAAACAACATTATTTTATAGATATCACACTATTTTTTTAAACTGTGAAATCATCACCTAAATAAACTTTACGGACAGTTTCATCCATAAGTACTTGATCTGGGGTCCCTTCTGCAATGACGGATCCTTCACTAACTATATAAGCATGCTCACAAATCGCGAGCGTTTCGCGAACGTTATGATCTGTAATAAGCACACCTATTCCTCGTTCTTTTAAATTGCGAATGATATCTTTGATATCACCTACAGAAATTGGATCTACCCCAGCAAAAGGCTCATCAAGGAGCATAAACTTAGGATCGGCGGCTAATGCTCGAGCGATTTCAGCACGGCGACGTTCCCCCCCTGACACACTCATCCCCAAAGAATCTTTAATATGTGTAATTTTAAAGTCTTCTAATAACTCTTGAAGTCTCTCTTTACGTTGTTGCTTATTAAGATCCTTCCGCGTTTCAAGAATCGCCATAATATTATCTGAAATACTCAATTTACGAAAAATTGAAGCCTCTTGTGGCAAATAACCAATTCCATGACGAGCACGCTCATGCATTGCAAGGTCCGAAAGATCAAGATTATCTAAGTGAATTTCACCTTTATCCATTCGAACCAGTCCGACTACCATGTAAAAGCTTGTCGTTTTTCCGGCCCCGTTCGGTCCAAGCAAACCAACAATTTGACCACTCTGCATGCTAAATGAAACATCTTTCACCACCCAGCGTTTACTATAAACTTTGGCAAGATGTTTAATTTTTAATGTTTGGATTGGTGATTCATCGACACTCATTAATCACGTACTCCAGAGAATGATTTTGAAGCAGAAGGAGGAATTATAATTTGTACGCGACCTTTTGAACTACCCGTTTCACTACTGCCACCGCCTACAACTTCGATATCACCCTTATTCATACTATAACGCAAAGTATTCCCACGAATACTTGCGCCATCTTGATACAAATATGCATTACCCGACAAAGTAATAATGCCTGTATCAGCGTTATATACAATTTTAGAGGCTTCACCACGTGCAATGCCACGTTTAGACTCTAATTGCTGTTGGAACTTTGCAGGAGAACCTGACGCATTTACTGAGCTAATTTGGCGATTGGCATTGAGATTAGCAACTATAGAGGCTGCATTTAACTTGAAAGTACCTTGTTCAACAGAAACATTCCCAATATAGGTCGTTATACCTGTTTTGTCATTATAGGTCGCACGATCAGCTAAAAGCATGATAGGTTGATTACGATCACTGGGCAATGCAAATGCCATAACAGAAATAGAACTGAGTGCCACCATTGCTATTGCTTTAAGCATTTTCGAACCTGATAAATAAGAAGGTTTAGTTTGGTGCATACTTTCCTCGAATATTTTTAAAATCGTACTGACCTTCATTCAAATCTGCTTCTAAGCCTTGGCTGACAAAATCTGCTTTTGGTGTTTGTACAGTAACTTGCTCAGATGTTTCAAGCTTTCTTGTTTTTGGATATCCTGTAAGCGCATCGGTTCGAAAAACCATTTTGCCCATTTCTCCTTGCTTGGTTGCAACAACATCTCCAGATAACACAATCTTCTCATTGTCATTGTAACCATGCGCTTGTTTAGCATAAAACGTAGCGTCTTCTACATTATCAGTAAACATGCTGGCATTTAAATTCTGCAAGCTTGATGTTTTCTGTTTCATATCTTGGTTCAGCTCATCCACTGTAGCCTTAACATAAAGCATGCCTTTTTCATCAGTTTGCAAAAGATTAATATTCTTTGCTGAATATGTCATCGATTGAGCGGATGAACCCTCTAATTTTTTCCCTTTACCGCTGTAATAATAATAGCCACCACTTATAGCAGCAACAATAACAGCAGTAATGTATAAAACTTTAGTATCCATAAATCATCAACTATATTCAGCGTTCATATCAACTGCATATTAATGCGTTACAGCCAAATATTTTTCAAGAAGTTCATGGTAAACCCCTTTTGACAACAATAACATGTCACAAATTTCACGCACAGCGCCACGACCACCATAAGCTTGGGTTACAAGGTCTGCACGACGACGAACTTCAACATGACCATTTGGCACTGTTACTTTCATTCCCGCAATCGCAAAAGCTGATAAATCTGGCCAATCATCCCCCATATACAAGCAATCTTCTGGTTTTAAACCCAGTTGCGTACAAGCTTGCTGTAAGGCAGTCCCTTTGTCTTCACGCCCCTGATAAACTAAGTCTACACCTAGATCATTCATACGCTTTGCCACAATATTGCTTTGGCGACCGGTAATAATGACAACTTTAATTCCAGCTTGCTGAACAAGTTTCATCCCAAGTCCATCACGAATATCAAATGACTTAATTTCATCACCTGAGTTCGTCAACGTTACAAAACCATCACTTAGAATACCATCCACATCCAAAACCAACGCTTCGATATGTCGTGCTTGTTCTAACAATACATAAGATGCCATGAATTAATTTACCCCAGCTTGAATTAAATCGTGCATGCTAATCACACCAATCACTTGTTTGGCATCATTGACTACTACAAATTGATTGATTTTTTTAGCATTCATTTGCTCTAGCGCTTCAACCGCTCTTGCTTCTTGTGAAATGGTTAGAGGATTTTCAATCATAACCTTTGATACAGCAAGATTAACATCAAAACCTTGTTGCTTATCAATGAGACGTCGCAAGTCACCATCCGTAAATATACCTAACAGAACATCATTTTCATCCACAATTGTGGTTAATCCGAGACGTTTGTTTGATATTTCGTATAAAACTTTATTCATTGGTGTATCTGGTGAAACTTTTGGTAGAGAGTCACCCACGTGCATCAGATGTTTAACATGCAACAGTAATCGCTTACCGAGTGCACCAGCTGGATGCGACATGGCAAAATCATTTGCAGTAAATCCACGCGCTTCAAGTAAAGCAACAGCCAAAGCATCACCTAAAGCTAAAGTCGCTGTCGTGCTTGAAGTTGGTGCCAAACCTAATGGGCATGCCTCTTGAATATGACCAAGTGTAAGCGCAACATCAGCGTTCTGTGGCATTGGTCCACGGTCATCACCTGAAATTGTTATCAATGGCACACCCAAATGTTTGATGAGTGGCATTAACATCATGATTTCATCACTTTTACCAGAGTTTGAAATCGCGATCAGCACATCTCCACGCACTAACATCCCGAGATCACCATGACCAGCTTCACCTGGATGCATAAAGAAAGACGGAGTTCCTGTTGATGCAAATGTTGCAGCCATTTTTCGACCGATATGACCAGATTTCCCCATACCAGTGACCACTAAACGACCTTGACACTGTAGGATAATTTGACATGCTTGGGAAAAACGATCATCAATCTGACTGGATAGTACCGATAAAGCTTGACGCTCAATCTCTAAGGTTTCTTTTGCAACCTTTTGAAAATCAATTGGATATGTAGTATTTTCAGAATTCAAATCTGGGCACCTTGAGGCTGGATTCAGCCACAATTTCAATCATTAAATTATTCTTCATATATTAACATAAGCATGCAAGTATCTTTTTCTTAAATGTATAAATTTCATTTGCATAGATTTTTTACGCATAAAACTTTGTGAAAGATAAGCCTTAGGTTAAGATGAACCACCATTTTTTTAGCTTTTTGAAGACCTATGCAACCATTTGTTCTATATAACTCAGAGCAACGAAAAAAAGTTGAGTTTGTACCACGCAAAGCAGGACATATTGATATGTATGTCTGTGGGATGACAGTTTACGACTACTGTCATATTGGTCATGCTCGGGTTATGGTTGCATTTGACTATATTATTCGTTTTCTTCGTAGCCAAGGTTGGAAAGTTAAATATATTCGCAATATTACTGACATTGATGACAAAATCATTGCACGTGCAAATGAAAATGGTGAAAGCATTACAGCACTCACTGATCGCTTTATTCAGGCAATGAATGAAGATGCTGCTAATTTAGGATGCTTGGCACCTGATGAAGCACCTCGTGCGACAGAGTATATCGATCAAATGCAAAATATGATTGGTACTTTGGTCAATAATGGCACTGCATATCCTGCGTCAAACGGTGATGTGTACTTCGAAGTTGAAAAATTTAAAAAATACGGGCGTCTATCTGGTCGTAAACTCGAAGACATGCAAGCAGGTGCTTCCGAACGAGTCGATGTTGAAGTTGAAAAGAAACATCCTTTCGATTTTGTGCTATGGAAGCATGCAAAAGAAAATGAACCTTCTTGGAAATCTCCTTGGGGGAATGGTCGTCCAGGTTGGCATATTGAATGTTCAGCAATGTCTACATGTTGCCTTGGTAATCATTTTGATATTCATGGTGGTGGGTCTGACTTGACCTTCCCCCATCACGAAAATGAAATCGCACAAAGTGAAGCTGCAACTGGCGAACAATATGTAAACTATTGGATGCACGTAGGCTTTATCAATGTCGATGGTGAAAAAATGTCTAAATCTTTAGGCAATTTTTTCACGATTCGCGATGTCATGGAAAAATTCCATCCTGAAGTTATTCGTTACTTTATCGTTTCATCACACTATCGTAGCCCTGTGAATTTTTCTGATACTGCGCTTAAAGAAGCTAAAAACACATTAAGTCGTTTTTATCATTCATTTAAAGCATATCAACAGATATATGGTGCCGAAATTAATTCGCAATACGATGAAGCACTCGTTGAAAAGTTTAATGCAGCAATGCGGGATGATTTCAACACATCAGAAGCGATTGCCGTACTTTTTGAAATCAATAAAGAATTAAATCGTGCCGTAAAAGACGAAATTGCTGAACAGGCGGCCATATATTATGCCACCTTGCGCCATCTGACCAATATCTTAGGTCTTGTTCAACATAATGTTGATGAATTCCTAAAATCAGATATTGGTCAAGAAAGCTTATCTTTGAGTAATGATGAAATTGAAGATCTCATTCAACAACGCAAAGATGCCAAGAAAGAGAAAAACTTTGCACGTGCAGATGAGATTCGCCAAAATCTTCTTGATCAAGGCATTGTACTTGAAGATACGCGTCAAGGAACTTTATGGCGGCGTGCTGATTAATTCATCAATTAAATTTTGGAAGTGTTGACAGGGTGTGCAAAATCACTATAATTCACACCATATTGCGGGAATAGCTCAGTTGGTAGAGCACAACCTTGCCAAGGTTGGGGTCGCGAGTTCGAGTCTCGTTTCCCGCTCCAAAATTTTAAAAGCTTCATTCGAAAGATTGAGGCTTTTTTTTATTGACTTAGATTCTCAAATAAAGTCGACCTAGATTAAATTATTGGAAAGAGTCAATTGAACACTTCAACAATACATGTAACAGACAAATTATTTTAAAAAATGAGATTTAAATGAAAGGTTAGAAACCAAAAATTTAGAAATCGATTACTGTATTAATGCAAAACAATAGTTTCAGCTATTATAGTTAGTAATAGTCTTGCACATATTAATTTTAAGGCACTGAAAAATTAGGTCCAAACACGGAATCAGTTCTTAGTAATGCTAATGCATGGTAGGGCTACCCTAATGAAACTGAAATGTTCTGTCAGGCAAGCATTTTCTTTTTAAAGTCTAATCACCAACTAAATAGTTCAACCGTGATACTTACTCATATATGGAAACACGTAGCAAATACAAATAAGCTAGAATACACATTAGCAATTCGTTTTGGATTAGAACATGATGTTCACCACATGAGAATCTATTATCTGCAATAAGCTACCACACAAGAATTTACGTTCTCTTTCAGGAATATTTAAAAAAAGTGTTGTGAAAGAAGCAGCATTAATCGTTGCAGAATTTAAAAGTCATGAGTTTAAAACTAGGTTTGGAACAACTTTCGCTATTCAAGATCTGATTGGACTCAAGGGTACTTTAGATGATCTTAATATTAGTGTTGTAATGGCTTGTGCGGCAGTTTTACAGATGAAAAATAGTGGTGAGAAAATCAACCGCTCAATGTACAAATTACTCTTCAACCAAGATTATAATCCAAAAATGCTAAAGGTTTTAGCTGAACAAGGAATTTATCCTGATGCTTAAAAATTCACATTTATTAATAGTTACTATTTTAACTGCTGCATTGTTTTCTACTGGATGTAATTCATCGCCTTCACTTCAACAAGAAGTGGATATTCAAGCAAGTTTTTTACCTACAATGTTACGTATTGATGGAAATATTTTTGCTTTAGCTAATCAAACCTCCCCAAATAATTTAACAATGGAGTTATTCGAATCTACTCTTTTAAAAGCAACTATGCTTCGTAAGTATGAAAAAGAAGCCAAAAATAACTTCAGTCTAGAAAAAGATCGTAATCCTGTAGAGCTTAACTCAATGTGCTTAATGACTAAATTTCTACTCAATAAATCTTACATTGAAAAAGCTAATTTTAACTCGGAGTTCTATGAAGATATTTATGGTTGGATTAATACCAAAAATAAACTTTGGTCAAATTTATTGAAAGATACTACCGCTGGAACGTTTGAATATCCATGTATCGTAAAACAATCAAATATCCCGAACTAGTTCATTCTTATGTTGCAATTAAGCACTTATAAAGTGCTTTTTTATTGACTTAGATTCTCAAATAAAGTCGACCTAGATTAAATTATGAGAAAGAGAAAAGAGGAACTAACTGACCAAAGTCAAAGTTGCTCCACGCCCAATCACTCTCGAACTAGCAAAGGTTTTCATCTTAAATTCACGCTTTTTTTGATAAAATTAATCACTTTAATGTACTTTTTTAGGCTAAAAGCATGAGATTAAATGCTGACTTCTCTCAACCTGTGATGATTACTCCAGAGGATTATCAATGGGTTCAATCCCCAAGAGGCGAAGTTAAACGAATGATGTTCGATCGTGTTGGCCTAGAACAAGCAAGAGCAACCAGCTTAGTTGAGTTCCCTTCAAATTCTCAGTTCCCAGAGCATCAACACCCCTTTGGTGAAGAAGTTCTAGTGTTAAACGGGACTTTTACTGAAGATGATCATCAGCACTATCCATCTGGATGGTATATGCGAAATCCTCACCTTTCTAAACATATTGTCTCGAGCGTAGATGGATGTCTGATCTTGGTGAAACTCATGCAAATGTCTGAAGAAGAAAAATTAGCTACCCGAATTGATACTCGTGACGAGCGAAACTGGACCTATTTAAACAACAGAAAGATTTGCCAACTGTTTCAATCTGAGCATGAACACACCTTTCTCGAAAAACTCGAAAGCCAACAATTTTTCGAATCAACATATCATAACGGTATTGAAATTTTCATGATCGAAGGTGAATTGGTGATGAATGAACGACATTATTCAGCTGGTTCGTGGATGAGGTTTCCGACTCAACATCGTATTGAATTCAAAGCAGGTGCTTCTGGCGCTTTGATTTATGTAAAAAAAGATCATTTAAAAAATATATAAACCCAAAAAAACCCAATACATTATTGGGTTTTTAAGCTAGTGCATTGATTAAGACTCATCATATGCGCTTTTTTTCCAGACACCCATATCAATAAGCTTCTGAATTTGCTTATCAATCACTTCCGCTTTATATTCGTCGTGATGTCCCTGTTTTTGCTGCAAATACAAATTTTTAGGATATATATTATTTTTATAAATTAATTGTGCGCATTCTGAACGTATATCTTTCATCCAATTGGTCACCTGAGCGTGTGTACGATGATAACGAAGTGCCTCAATATCGACTACACCAGTCACATAGGTAGATCCATTGGTATCATGCTGTTTACCCACTATTTTACCTTTATGGTCCACAATCATAGAAAGACCACCACCACAATCGATCGGTGCTAATGTATTTCCATCAAGATACATTCCACCAATATTAGGTGCTACTACGTACATATTATTTTCTAAAGCACGAGCACGATTGGAGATTTCAAATACATCATTTTCCGTAAATGAAGCTGGTAAAGATGCACGATAGACGACTTCAGCACCATTCATCGCTAGGCCTCGACCATTTTCTGGAAAATTACCTTCCATTGCCATCATGATGCCCAATCGACCAATTTCCGTATCAACTACTGGCCAAAATGATTGAAGCTCTTCGCCATATTTTTTTACCCACTCATCATACAAATCATGAGGTGATGCTGAACGCTCGCATGGCAATAAAGCAGACATTTTGTGGTGTTTTAAAATAATTTCGCCTTGAGGATTTATAATAAATCCGACATTGAACATAATGCCTGACCAATCCTCATTTTTAGCTTTGGCTTGCGCCATGATAAAAACATTATGCTTTTTAGCTAATTCACCTAAACGATCTGTTTCAGGGCCTGGTATATCGATCGCACCATCATCCAAGAATTCTTGAATATCAACATCGAGTGCTTCATCGTTGAAGCCCTGTAATGCTCCCTCTGGGAGAACCAACAGTCTTACTGGAATATCTAAAGAACTCAACCATAATGCACCGGATGTAAGTTCCTCTAAATGAGAGATATTTTTCATAATATCTGCTCTACAACTTGTGCCCCATATTGTTGGAACTAATCCTACTACACCATAAGGTTTGATCATTTTGTTTTCCTCTAAATCCATTCAGTTTTTTTAATGTACTTAAAAATTATCAGTGTGCTGATAATTATGCAAGTTCAAAAACCAAATAATTTAGAAAATTATTCTTCATTAATTTTTTTCATCCATTTCCTTACGATTCTTATTTCACTTTCACTAAAACCATCGACTAAAGAATCTTCTAAACGATCAATAGCATCACCACAATCTTCCATAAGTTTTTTCCCTAAATCTGTTATCTCAATTAATTGAATTTTCTTATTCGTAGAATGAGAAGTTTTGTAGAGAATATTTTGTTTTTCTAATTTTGAGATCATCAAATTTACTGTTTGCGGTGTTAATGAAGCAAAACGTGCTATTTCCGCATTTGTGAAACCTGGGTAAGTCAAAATAATTTTCAAAATTGTGAACTGTGGTGGAGTGATTGAATATTCAGCAAGTACACGCTCCATTTTTAAACGATATACATGGGATGTCTTTCTTAATAAAAATCCAAGGTAACCCGATTCATTATCAAATATTTCAGGTGAATTCGTATTTTTTTTAAACATACCTATTGCCCTTTTATAAAATCATAAATATTATCAGTATGCTGATAAAAAAGTATTTGAGTTTAACTTTGCATTATATATGACTAATGCTGCTGAAATTTGAATACCTAGTCACAGTTTAGCTAAAAAAATAATGGAATAAAAATCAAACCCTTAAGGATATAGGATACGAAAATGCAGAATACTCTAAATGCTGAAGAACCCGCTTCGGTCAAAAAAAATACGAGATACGCTTGGTACGTAGTCACACTATGTATGTTGGCTTATATATTTTCTTATATTGATCGACAAATTTTAGTCTTGATGATTGAACCGATCAAAGCAGATTTAAATTTAACTGATACTCAGTTTAGTCTATTGCACGGTTTAGCTTTTTCCCTATTTTACGCATTTATGGGATTGCCTATCGCTTATTTAGCAGACCGATTTTCCCGACCAAAAATTATTGCAATTGGCATTATTTTTTGGAGCTTAGCAACAGCGGCTTGTGGTCTAAGTAAAAACTTCATTCAACTTTTTCTTTCAAGAATGGGGATCGGCATTGGTGAAGCAGCATTATCACCCGCAGCATATTCCATGTTTAGTGATATGTTCAGTAAAGACAAATTAGGTAAAGCCGTAGGTATTTACTCCATTGGTTCTTTTATCGGTGGAGGGATGGCTTTTCTCGTTGGCGGCTATGTGATCAGCTTATTAAAAGATGCAACGTTTATTGATGTTCCTTTACTCGGCATGATGAAGGCTTGGCAAGTTGCCTTTATTCTGGTTGGATTGCCAGGCGTTTTTATTGGTCTTTTATTTATTTTAACAGTAAGAGATCCGCAACGAACAGGACAAAAACTCGATGCGTCAGGTAATGTCGTAAAAGTTAAATTTACGGATTCGTTTAAATTCTTAAAAAAGCACAGTAAGACATTTACTTGTCACTACATGGGCTTCACATTCTATGCAATGGCATTGTTTTGTGTCATGAGCTGGTCACCTGCATTTTATATGCGTAACTTTGGTCTAAGTCCTGTTGAAACAGGTTATATGTTAGGAACGATTCTACTTATCGCAAACACATCTGGCGTTTTCTTTGCAGGCTGGTTAACTGATTATCTGACAAGTAAAGGTCGACGTGATGCTGCAATGTATGCTGGTTATTTAGGTGGTTTAGGAATTATCTTACCTATTATTAGCTATACATTAGTAGACTCACTGTGGTTATCTGTTGCTATTTTTACAGTGGCTATGTTCTTTGCATCTTTCCCAATGCCAACCTCAACAGCAGCTATGCAAATTTTAGCTCCAAATCAATTACGAGCTCAAATTTCTGCAATTTTCTTGTTAATCAGTAGCTTAATTGGTTTAGGTATTGGAACAACTTTAGTCGCATTAATTACCGATAAAGTATTCGGGGATACCAACATGGTGGGTTATTCAATTTCAATCGTAGGTGGATTCTCAGCATTATTGACTATTATTTTACTCAAAACAGGATGTAAACATTTTGTGAAAAGTCTAGATGTAGAAAAAGATGAAATGGTCAGATAAGACGTGATTTGAGCAAAATTACATAAAGCATTTTCTAAAATCTAAGCTCAGATTTAGTTTATTTTAGAAAAAGAACTCGAACATCTGTTCGAGTTCTTTTTTCTCAACTGAGAGTCAATAATGATTAAACTAAGCAAAGGTAGAAAAAAATAATCAACACCTACTTCTTGCAAGCCAAAGCCGCATTATGATGATGACCCATGTCCGATGCCCGATTAAATAAAGATAAACGACGTATCCCCTGTCAGATCTAGGCTTTCAACATTTTTCGTTTGAAGAGCAGATTATTCTCCCTCAACAACTTGAATAGAAATCACTCTCAAATTTACTAAAATGCGTTCAGGACTCCTGAATAAGGAAAACTCACTTCCAGAAGCTGATTTAACTTAACTCATTCAAAGTGTGAATATTGTTAGACGATATGAAGCCGAACCATATAGCACGTGAGTGAAAAAAAATATTGATTAGGTGATCAATCGAATTAGACTGTAATTATTTTTTATACTCATCTCTAAATCAGATTCAGTCTTATAACTTTTGAGTAATCGCAAAAAAAAGACTCGGCCTTAAAAGTCCGAGTCAGGTTGTAGTCAAATATTGAGCATTTTTATGAAAGATTTACTTTTTGAATACCATTTCTACCTGGGAAATCCTTGGCTAAAGATCGGGCATTAGGCATTTTTAACCATAATCTTAATAATTTTCTTCGCTTTGAGATGTCTTCATCATCTATAAATGATGATCGTGAATGCATTACACAATAGTTATTACAGAACTGCATATCACCCGGTTCAAGCATCATATCTAGCCTGAGATCAGGATCTTGTATGTATTGATCGAAAATATCAAGCGCATCGACTTGAACTCTGGATAAAGGGATTCCTTTTCGCTCATGTCCTAGTTCAATATATGCTCTTAAGTATCGACAACTTAATTTATTGTCATAAAAGCTAAATATAGGCGTGAGTGTTGGTTCAGAGTCACCAAGATGATCACAATAAGTCGGATGATAATAATAACCTAGATATTCAGGATAATTTTCTAAAATTCTATTGTAGACTGTGGCAGCACTGACGAGACTACTTAATCCTCCATTCTTTGCTTTTCTAATTGATAGCAATCCAACTACGTCAGATAAGTCAGTGTGGTAAGGGAGATATGCGTTTGTTTCATAAACTCGCGTTGATTTGTTGTTAAGATCACCAACGTTTTCTACTTTACCCAATAAATCGCCTTTAGGATTTTGGGTAACGGGTTGACCCATATACATGCCAATTAAATAGTAAATAATCTCCAATTGGCGTTCACTAAATTTAGAGACATCTAAACCTTTTAATAGAAAGAAACCATATCCATTCTCAAGCTCATCGGCATATTTTTTAAATTCAGATAAAACTTGTGGATTATTAATCGTTAAATGCGTGTTATTCAATTGATCAATTTCTAGATCTTGTTGTTCTATCAATTGCAAATTTTGGCTTAATTCATGAAGCATTTCTTCGCTTAAATAATAAATCCAATCTGTCTGATTTTTTAGGTCTTTGCCCACCCATGCCGACTTATGACTGATTTTCTCTTTTAATATCGTATTCATCGCAATCTATCCCTGAACTAGTGTTTGTTTTCCTGCATTTTTCGAACCATTGCATTAAAAAATTTATCTGCGAAAGCACTTTCTTGAATTAACATTTGAGTTAAGTCTGCACACTTCTGTTTTACGATATGATCTAATTCAACATCGTCACCACGCATTGAATCCGCCTGGCATTGTATTTCTGCGGCTCGTTGAACTGTCCAGAGTAGGAAAAAAGCTTTTTCAATCGTACTCTCTCCCACAGCTACACCATGATTTCTAAGTACCAGAATGTGATGATCACCTAAACTTTTGATCATTCTTTGTTTTTCTTCTTCGAATAAGGTAATGCCTTCAAAGGCATGATAGCCTACCCGACCATATAACTGCGCACCATAAAAATTGTCATTTTTAAAGCCATCTTTCTTTTGTGCAATGGCACTGATTGGTGTGGTATGTGTATGTATTAAACATCGAATATCATCACGAGCACCATGAACAGCACTATGTAAAGCAAATCCTGCAGAATTGGCATCATATTCAGAATGAATTACTTTATTACCATTTAAATCTACTTTTAATAAATTTTCGGGTGTGATTTCCGTATAGTTCAAGCCGAAAGGATTTACTAAATAATAGTGTTCAGCTCCTGGTAAGCGCGCTGAGACATGATTAAAAATTGTTTCCGTCCAACCAAAATAATCAATAAGGTGATAACAATTCGCTAATTTAACTCTGAGCTCCCATTCAGCTTCAGAGACATTCAATACATTATTTTTCATCTTCATTATTCCTTGTTCTGGCTTGTTCGCTTAAATAGACCGTTAATTCATATATAAGTTTGGATGTCGGCATCGGACATTCATAAGCATCTGCCAATTCAAATACAGCTTCTGCAATGGGTGCTAACTCTAAAGGGCGATGATTTTTGTAGTCATGCCACATTGATGTATATGTTTCCCCCATCTCTGAACCTAACTTTAAAAATGTGTTTGGGTCGATATTGATACGAGCGCCATAGCAAGCCGCAACAGCTCGAACTTCATATAAAATTTGTTGAGTAATTCGAATTAAATTTTGATCAGCATAAATTTTACTTAGCGGAGCATCAGCCACAACCGATAATGGATTGGAGCTCAAGTTAGCCATAACCTTGGTCCAAATTTGATCTCGGATGTTTTCTACGGGTCGTGCTTCGATACTTGTATTTTCAAACAATTCAACAAGCGCATCTAATCGTTCAGTCATTTGATGACTCGGCTCACCAAAGATCAACAAATATGGATTGTCTGATTTGACCTCATTTCCATTGACACTTTGCGCTGTAATAAATACGACAGCGCCAATTAAATGTTCTAATGGAAAATGGTCATTTAAAACGCCCTGTTGATCTAAACAATTTATGCTTGAATGTTCAGAGTTATTCTCTAAACCGTAAAAATACCAAAAGGGTATGCCATTCATTAACGGCACGATGACTGTCGCGTTATGCATATAACGCTTCAGCTGAGTTGAGATTTCGTATAAAGCGTTAAACTTCGTTGCTATAAAGATAAAATCCTGTTTTTCAATGCATTCTTCAGTATCCACAATTCGAGATGGATGTACTTGAAATTCACCCAGTACATCTTTTAAATGAATCCCTTTTTGCTTTAGCGTTTCGACTTTTTCCCCTCGCGCTAAAACAGTGACTTGGTGTCCTGCTAGCGTTAATCTAGCAGCAACTACACAGCCTATGGCTCCAGCACCATATACCAAAATTTTTTTTGACATCCATTCAAAACCCTGAAAAGCGTATAAGTAGTTATGTTCTAAATAGCTAATACGTCTTGATGCTTACTATTAATTCCTAAGTAACTTTCGATGATTCTTGGATCTTCAACTAAATCAGAGCCCTTTCCTTCCATTGAAAGCTCTCCCATTTCTAAGACATAAGCATAATCTGCAAGTTTTAAAGCAGCTCTAGCATTCTGCTCAACTAACAAGATAGACACGCCATGTCCTCTTAATTGGTCAATCACCTTAAAAATTTCTCGGGTGATGAGTGGCGCTAATCCCAAACTCGGCTCGTCAAGCATCAACAATTTAGGTTTAGCCATGAGTGCACGACCTACTGCAAGCATTTGTCGTTCACCACCAGAAAGTGTTCCTGCTTGCTGAGATCGTCTTTCTTTCAAACGAGGAAAAATGTCATACACTTCATCTAAAGTGCTGAAAATTTCTTTGTCTCTTTGGCGATAGCGTTGAAAAGCGCCAAGCATAAGATTGTCTTCAATAGACATTGTGCCAAATAACTCCCGTTTTTCAGGCACTAATCCGAGCCCACGAATGACCATTTGCTCAACCTGTGGACATTGCTCCACATGCCCATCGAAATCGACGTTTCCTTTAGAACCCAGCACCCCCATAATTGCAGACAATAAAGTTGTTTTACCCGCACCATTTGGACCAACAACAGAAACAATTTGGCCTTGATTTACACGCATATTAAAATTTGAAAGCGCTTCGACTTTTCCATAAGCAACACTCAAATTATTTAATTCTAGCAGAGGCGTGCCCTCTTGATTTCCAAGCATTGTGATCATGCAGCACCTCCTAAATAAGCTTCCAATACAGCTTCATTTTTTTGAATTTCTTCTGGTAATCCTTCAGCAATTTTTTGACCGAACTCCATGACCACAATTCGGTCTGCGAGATTCATGACAAAGTCCATATCATGCTCGACCAAGAGAATTGCCATACCTTCAGCACGTAATTTAGATAGAAGTTCAGCTAAGGCTTGTTTCTCTTTAAATCTTAATCCTGCTGCGGGCTCATCAAGTAGTAATAAGCTTGGGTTCGCACATAAAGCACGTGCAATTTCTAAAATACGTTGCTGCCCGAGTGCCAAACTGCCAGCTTCGACATACAAATATTCTCCAAGCCCTACACGTTCTAGTTGATATTTAGCCTCATTGAGAAGTTCATTTTCTTCAACTCGATCAAGAAGTAACATGGATGAGATGACACTTTTTTCTCCGCGCAAATGTGCACCTATGGCTGTATTTTCTAATACAGTCATTTCAGGCAATATTTTTACGTGTTGGAATGTGCGACTTAATCCTAATTTGGCAATTTCTCTGGATGGTATGCCATTTATTTTTTTACCTTTAAATAAAACTTCACCACTTGTTGGAACATCTACACCTGATATTTGATTGAACATGGTACTTTTACCAGCACCATTCGGACCAATTAAAGCGAGAACCTCTCCAGCGTGAATTTTCAGATTCATTTCATTGTTCGCAACTAAGCCACCAAATTTTTTCGTGATGTTCTTCGCATCTAATATCAATTCACCCTTGT
Organism: Acinetobacter sp. 24-47-39; assembly: GCF_056783825.1. NCBI lineage: Bacteria > Pseudomonadati > Pseudomonadota > Gammaproteobacteria > Moraxellales > Moraxellaceae > Acinetobacter > Acinetobacter sp. 24-47-39. The sequence goes on along the minus strand of NZ_JBWYIP010000011.1, from coordinate 19,692 downwards.
TGATTTGATTTTCTACTTTGTCCATTTGAGGAATGGGGTGGATTGAAGGATATAAATCTACAGGCTTATATTTATTTGGGATCAACTTAGTAATAAATGACCAAATCCCTGATGGTGCTTTTTGCATCAATACAACAATGATTAATCCAAATACGATTGTTTCATAATGACCTTGTCCGCCAAAAATAATAGGCAAAGCGTCTTGCAACCATTGGCGTACCATGGTGAATATGCCTGCACCTAATATTGCCCCCCAAATACTACCGACACCGCCTAACAACGCCATAAACAAGTAGTCGATACCCATTTGGAGTCCAAAAGGTGTCGGGTTAATAAAAGTTTGCGTGTGTGCATAAAGCCACCCTGAAATTGATGCAAAAATTGCAGCAATCACAAAGATGATCATTTTTGCTCTAAACGTATTTACGCCCATAGACTCAGCCATTACTTGTCCGCCTTTCAAAGCACGGATTGCTCGACCCTCTCGAGAATTTAAAAGATTTTTTGTCAAAATAATGGCAATAAATACAATGAGCCAAATGAGGTAGAACATTTTGTTGCCGTTATCAAAGGCAAATCCTGCGATAGAAATAGAGGGAATATTCGAAATTCCAGAATGCCCACCTAAAGTTTCAATGGTCGAAAAGAAATAATAAAGTGAAATGCCCCAAGCGATCGTACCTAAAGGCAGATAATGCCCTGAAAGTTTAAGTGTTAAGCCACCCACCAAAATCGCAGATGCGACTGTAATGACTATTCCGAGCAGAAGTCCAAACCAAGGATTGCCACCTGTCCATGCGAGGAAACTTGGTAATTGTTCAGTCACAGTTAAGTAAGCAGTTGCGTATGCGCCAATTCCAACTAAGGCTGCTTGACCAAATGTAGTCATGCCTCCAACGCCTGTCACCAATACAAGACCTAACACGACTAATGCATTTAGACCAATATAGTTCAATAAAGTGACTTGATAGGTCGGTAAAAAAAATGGGCTGATGAATACAATTAGCGCAAATATAAAGAAATAAGTTTTTGATTTCATTCTTCATCCTCCTCAACATGACGAGTTGTGAGTGATTTCCAAAGTAAGAAAGGAATAATTAATGTAAAGACGATGATTTCTTTGTAATCACTTGCCCAAAACATGGAGAAAGACTCAATAACACCAACAATCACGGCACCAATTGCTGCGACTGGGAAGCTGATTAGTCCTCCAATGATTGCCCCTACAAATCCCTTCAGACTTAAAATAAATCCTGAGTCGTAATACAGGGTTGTGATCGGTGCAATTAAAATGCCTGATAACGTTCCGATAAATGTAGCTAAAACAAAAGTCAGTTTGCCCGCAAAGATTGGAGAAATACCCATGAGCTGTGCACCGACTCGATTGACAGCGGTTGCATGCAAAGCCTTACCATAGAGTGTTTTTTCAAAGAAATACCAAAGCACTAAAATCATCACAAAGAATGAAACGATAATGATCAAAGTTTGACTGCTTAAAACAAGAGTCCCAATCTCAAAGCTTTTGTCACTAAACGGTTGTGTTTGAGCACCATTTGGACCGAATATCACGAGTCCTAAACCGACTAATGCCACATGAACCGCTATCGACACGATCAATAAAACTAAAGGTTTGGCTGCCACTAAAGGTTGAAAAAAAGCGCGATACATTTGAGGACCAAGCGGTGTAATCACAGCCAAAGTCAATAAAACTTGAATTGGCATTGGAAGCGTCGCTAAAGGTAGTGTGTACATCGCGATAACGATCAAAGAAATATAAATCAATGACGCAATAAAAATTTTGATATTAAATATTTGATTTTTAAAAAATTTAGCGTATAAATCCAGACTTGTATTGACAATAAAAAACGCAACGACCAGCCAAACTATTAAGCTTGGAATACCTGCTTGAATGGATGCCAAAGTCAATGCACCAAATACAGCAAATTCACCCAATGGAATAAGTAATATCCGAGTGACAGTAAAAACTAAAATGATACATAGCGCTAATAATGCATAAATAGCACCACTGGTAATACCATCCTGCCCCAAAATTAACGCGATATTTAAATCCATAACATCTTCCTACCCTTTTTTGAGGATGAATTTACCTAGAGCGATATATGCATATCGCTCTGAGTTCATTTATGAAAAGCTAAATTTACTTCAGTAGTTTCCACTGACCATTTTTAACAATGATCATTTCACGCCCACGCTTGTCAAATCCACTATGATCAGATGGGCTCATGTTATACACGCCTTGAGTTCCTGCGACTTCTTTTGTAGATTCCAATGCATCACGTAGAGCTTCACGGAATTGCACGGTGCCAGGCTTTGCTTTTTTCAAAGCAGTCGGTACAGCTTTTTCAAGCAAAATACCTGCGTCATACACATTTGCCCCGAAGGTTGCAGGTGTTTGTTTATATTTTGCTTTATAATCATTGATATATTTAGTAGCAATTTTCTTAGAAGGATGTGTATTAGATACTTCATTTAAAACAAGCATTAAACTGGCAGCTAAAATCGTATTTTCTACTTTCTTGCCACCCATTTTTAAATATTGATCTAAAGCCGCACCATGCGTTTGATAAATTTGCCCTCGATAGCCTCGATCATATAAAGCAGTTTGTGGAGGCACTGCTGAACTGCCAGGTGCTGCAACTAGAATTGCCTGTGGTTTTTTACTTATGAGTTTTAACGCTTGACCAGTTAGAGAGGTGTCTTGACGTTGAAATGATTCTTGAGCAACGATTTTAATCCCATTTTTCTTTGCTAAATTCGCTAAGACTTTTCCCCAGTTTTCTCCATACGGATCAGCAGTACCGATAAATCCTAGAGTTGTAATTTTTCGCTTCACCATATCTTGCACAAGCGCTTCTGCGATGATTTCATCATTCTGAGTGGTCTTAAACACCCATTTTTTTTGATCCGTCATTGGCATGACTATCGTAGAAGTACCAACAGGTGCAAGAAGAGGTACTTTCGCTTTAGCAATTGTCCCTATCACTGCAGAAGCATTTGGTGAACCAGAAGGACCAATAATTGCATCAACTTTGTTTTCTTTAATTAGTTTCTCGACAGCTTTGACAGATGCTGTAGGATCACTCGCATCATCAAGAGAAATATATCGAACATTTTCATTACCAATTTTTTTAGGTAATAAAGCAACTGTATTTTTTTGTGGTATACCTACCATTGCTACAGGTCCGGATGATGATGTCACAACTCCAATCGTGATATCAGCTTGAGCATAAGTGGCAATTGCGATTAAGCTTGTTGATAATAATAATTTTTTAAACATCATATAATCTCCAGTTTGTCCATTAACTGTTTATGTAATTAGAATTTATAGCTATATGTAGTAATGATTCGATTTTCAACAAAATCATTACCATTGGTTGTTCCTGCACCATATTTAGTAGTCGTGTCGATATACCTCCATTCTATACCCAACCCTTTAAAAGACCCTTCTGGAACGGTATAGCCGACAATGAAATTAGCTTCAGTCTCTTTATTATCTGGTAGGCCATTACGCTCTATGTTCGTGCCATATAAATAACGCAAAGTCGTTCTTAAACCCGGCAAACCAACATTTTTAAAGTCATAAGAATAAAGTGCATGATAAGTAAGTTCTTCAGGTTTGATGAAACCTAAAGTTGACCAAGTATGTAGGAAAGGTTGAGGAGCGAATCCATCAAATGTTGGAAAATTGGTATCACCGGAATTTTTTTGAACACCTGCAGCAAAACTATGTGAGCCATTTTGAATGTTGGCCTGAACGCCAAATGTTTTGCTATCTATATTTCCATAGTATTTGTCACCAGCTTCACTGTTATGGAAATAACGTGCATCTAATTTGATTTTAGAGTCGCCAATTTGAGTGTTATATGCTGCATTTAGATAATGTTGGTTATAAATATCTTCCAACTGACCAAACCAGTAAGAGCCTGAAATTTTAGGGCTAAAATTATAGTCTAAACCAACATAACTTAAACCATTACTTTCTATTCTCGCTTTACCTGGTGCAAACAAGCTTAGTTTTTCAAACTCATCATCATTACGCGCGTTTATATGAGTGATTCTTCCAGCTGAAAATTTTAAATTTTGAATCGCTTTCGTTTCAAATGCCGCACCAGCATATGTTGTCACCAACTGACGTGAATCATCAATAAATGCAACAGGTGTTCTTGGCGAAAGTTCCCCAACTAATAGCTCAGAATCTTTATATTTCAGCTTTAAGGTTGCACCAAATTTATTATAACTACGTTCTTGCTCATTTTTTATGGGATCAAATGGTAAGATCGAATCAGACCTTTCAGCATTGTGATTTGATAATCTTAGTGCGTAACTTGAAGTCACGTCAAAACCCACCTGAACGGGTGTATTGGTATAACCTGAACTAAACTTTAGACCTAATGCTTGTGACCAACTACCAACATCAGGCTGTGTTGTGTTATTTCGATCAATAAAGAAATTTCTTAAATTTATTGTCGTTTGACTATCTTTTACCAAGTCCGCATAAACTGCTGTATTACAGCAAATTGCTAGTATTGCAAATGTAGGTAACTTTTTCACTCAACTTCCCCTTAGTTTTTACTGATTTTCTCACTCAACCCTGTTTAATTTTTTCTATTCAGCTATATGAAATTTCATATATTCAACCCAATTCTTTTCCAATTCCATAGAAAATTCAATTTTCTTTTAAGTATATTTATATACCTTAATTAATAATTAAATCCCTTTTAAATCTTCATAGATTGAAAAAAAGGCCAAATGATCTAACATTTAGCCCAATTAGATTTAATGAATACCCGCAATATCTTTTAGAATGGTGATAAAGGTATTTTTTTCTTGGTCACTGTATTTTGCAAATACTTCATTTTGATGCTCATCAGCTATATCAAATAAATAATGTGCGGTTTTTTTACCTTTATCCGTTAATTGGTAGAATTCTTCTGTTTCAACTAGTAGCTCATCTTTCTTAAGGATTTCCGCTGCTCTTTCTATTTCTCGCATAGGCATTGCTATATCACGTGGTAAATCATCTTTGCATGAACTTGCACCACTGCCTAGCACTAAAAGCATTCGAGCTTCACTCGTTCTAAAACCTGTGACTAATTGCTTTGGGATGTAATCATTTTGATAAAACTTGAATGCTCGACTCATGAGATAGGCAACATTATTATATAAGTTACCTTGATATAGTTGACCCAAATCATCAGTTTGGACTGGATTTGAATCTTTAATTCTTAACATTGGGTGTGGTGTTACTGCTGAGTACGCACCCTGGTGATATACTAATGGACTACGACCTTCATCTTGAAAATTAACGACCTTTCCAATAATAATCCAGTGATCCCCGCCTTCTACAATTTGAAATAATTCACATTCAAAAACAGCAGAGCAATTTTCCAGAACTGGAGCATTACCTACACCCAAACGGTAGTTTGCTCCTTCGAATTTATCAATATTGCGTTTAGCAAATTTATTCGATACCTCGATTTGAGATCCAGATAAAATATTGACTGCAAAATGACTAGAGTTTTTAAAAACTTCAAAACTGGTCGATTTTTTATCAATACTCCACAAGATTAAAGGTGGGTCTAATGAAACTGAGTTAAAACTATTGGCAGTTACACCCACTTTTTCACCTTGCGCATTTTGCGCTGTAATAATGGTAACCCCAGTTGCAAAATTACCGAGTGCTCTGCGGAATTTCATCGGATCAATAGCTTGTTCATCCGATTTTTGATAACTATTCATTCCCTTCTCCTGAATCCCAAAATGACCTTCCATGATGGCAATTCAACTATTAAATATCTAAAACTAATCTCGGTGTTTTTGATCGAGAACAACACACTAAAATCTGCTCATTACTTTCTTTTTCTTCGTCAGTAAAGTAGACGTCTCGATGATCGGGTTCGCCTTCAAGCACATCACACATACACGTTCCACAAACGCCCTGTTCGCACGATAACTCGACTTTAATCCCTTCTCGCGCTAAAGCTTGCAGAATAGTTTCCTCTGGAGCTACTTGAATCGTTTTACCACTTTGTTGTGCAACAACTTCAAAACCAGCGCCACCCAAATCAATATCTACCTGAAAATATTCTTTATGTAATTGATCGGAACTAAAACCCTTAGACTCAGCAAGATTAATAATCCAATCCATAAATCCATTAGGACCACAGGTATATAAATGTGAATCTTTGGCAATATCTTTCATTGCGTGATCAAAAAATTCACGATGATTTGCACCATCATCTTTAAAATGGAAAGTTGTATAACTAGCTAAGGGACCTTGCTTGATTTCATCTACAAATGCAGCGGTTTGTTTGGAAGCTGCACAATAATGCAATTCAAATGACTTATCGTTATTCAATAAATCATAAGCCATGGTAATTAACGGTGTAATACCAATACCACCACCAACTAAAATGCTGTGAGATGCATCTAACAATGGGAACAAATTTTTAGGATGGCTGACTTGTAGTTGCATCCCTTCAAAGATGTCATTAAACGCCGACAGTGACCCCCCTCTTGATGCTTCGTCTTTTAAGATCCCTAGTCGAAAAACGCCTTTTAAACTAGGATCTTGACATAGAGAATACTGACGGATTAGCCCATTAGGCAGGAATAGATCGATATGTGATCCAGCCTCGATTTCAGGTAATGGAGACTCAGTTGCTGAAATTAAATCTAAGACAACTACATTTTCCGCTTCTACTGATCTTTTATTGACAATTACGGAATATTTTTCGTTCATAGTTTTCCCCCTTTATGACTAAGCAAATGCTTAGCGCATAAATAGCCCTCCGTTAATATCCCATGTTGCTCCTGTCACAAAAGCTGCTTGTGGGGATGCTAACAAAGCACAAGTTTCAGCGATAAAACTCATACTGCCTAAAGCCTTGACAGGAATGTTATTGATAAACGCTTCCATTTTTTCATCTGAAACAACGCTGTGTACTATTGGAGACTCCATTGGTCCTGGTGCTACGGCATTTACCGTCACACCTTTAGCGGCAAATTCTTTTGCAAAAATTTTAGTCAAAGTTACGATTGCCCCTTTTGAAGCTGCATAATGCGCTCCCGTTGCAGTACCACCATTCTGACCAGCCAATGAAGCCATGTTGATAATTCGACCAAAGCCTTTAGATGCCATATATTGACCAATAATTTGGCATGACTGAAAGGTTCCTCGTTGGTTGACTTGTGTCACCCAATCAAAATCACTCGCAGTGATTTCAAGGACAGGAGTTGCTTTAGTTACTGTGGCGTTATTGATTAAAACATCCAACTTGTTGAAATGAGTTTCAATCCAACTCACTGCTTCTCTAAAGTCCTGCTCTACTGATATATCCAGTTTTAAGGGATACATTTGCGATGGATACTGACTCTCAGCTTTAGCACTTTCCGCTTTTTCTAAGGTACTTGCAGTTAAAATAACTTGATGCCCTTGTTCAGCAAAATATTCAGCAATCACATTACCTAAACCAGAGGCAGCACCAGTAACCAAAACAACTTGTGACATGGTCACCTCCTATAGAATGTAACTGATACCAGCTAAGGTATCTGTCGAATTGACTAGATTGATAATTTTACGGTCTATTTTGAGTTCGCCATTCTCTTGACGTATTAGCTCATAAATCACATCAGCAGTGTAATGACGCAAATTTTCTTTGCGGAACTCTCTTAAATTTTGTGCACAGCGTAAAATTATCTTGTGATCAGTTTCTTCAATAATTCGCACACGTGACAGGCTACGAACAGTATTGGCCTTGGGAGCTGTCGAGATTGCTTCACCATTTTCTAAACGCTCTACACGTAATTGACGCATGTGGTGATTGTCATATGCATAGTTCAAATGGTTTTCGTAATCTGTCAATGATGGATCAATTGGAATGATGTATTTGCCATTTTCATTCCATAAATTTAACCATGCTTGATACTCTGAATGATCTAACATGTCAGCTTCAGCCCAAATGAATGCTGTTACTTCGTTCAAAAGATTTAAATTAATTTTCATGCTCTTCCCCTTAAGCCGTCATCAACTTTTTCCATTGTTGGTAAGCGCCACGCATGCCTGTTTCAGCACTCACGTCACTCTTCAGACCATCTTCAGTTTTGACTTCTCCTGGTAAACCACGGTTCAACATGATCCAAAGATCATTGCCCGCATTTGCACCATGCTGTACACGCTCCCAAGCTTCCGCATCATCTGGCGTACCAAAACCGAAAGGACCTTGGAAATGTTCATGTAGACGTAGGCGATATTGGTTGGCAATTTGTGGTCCACCATCCATCGTAATCACTGAGTGGTGAATTTCAGTTTTATCTACCGCTAATGGTTGCATTACACGGAAGAACGCCATAGAACATGCAATGTTAGGGAAAATATTTAAGTTAAAGCCCGAACCACCGACAGCACGGCAAATTCGACGAACTTCAAGTTCCTCATGACCTTCTTCACGTAGCGCTTGGGCAAGTTCTTCAAAACGCTCTTGGATTGGTCGCTCCATCAACTCTTCATCAAGATCTACCAGTTCTGGAATCATCACCATCACGCTGTGACCATTTCCTAGATCTTCAACATAGCCTGGTTGATTTTCAAAGTTGAAAAGCTCTTCTGTTTTTTCGTCTACAGAACTTAAGAATGATTTATGAACCAATGGGAAATGATACGCGTCAGTTGTATTTTCCAACTGAATCTTCCAGTTACCTGGGAATGTAAAACGATGTTCACCTAATACTTTGACTGGATAACCTGCGCCTTGCTTCATGAATAGATCAATCCACTTTTTCGCAGCACCTAAAAAGTCTTCTAATGGCTCAATATCGTCTTTGAAGGTCGCAAAGATCATGCCGTTATATTCTTCTACACGTAGGCTGATCAGTGGAAATTCAGATTTATCTAAACATTCGCCATAACTTTCAGGTGAAGGAACGCCACGCAATGTACCATCCAAAGCGTAACTCCAACCATGATATGGACATACAAAGCTATTTGTTTTGCCTTTTTTATGCTCACAAACTGTAGCAGCACGATGGCGACAGCGGTTGAGTAAAACGTGGACTTTTTTCTTACGATCTCGTACAGCAACTACAGGTTGTTTACCAATATTAATCGTTTTATAACTTCCAGCATCTGGAATTTCACTTGCATGAGCAACCCAAACCCAAGTGCTGTAGAAAATTTTTTCCATTTCATCTTCAAAGATTTGTGCATCTTTATATAAAGAGGTATGTACTCGGTCACTTTGAACTAATTCATTGTAATCAATTTCAATATTTTGAACTGGTATTGCACTATTCATCATGTATTCCCTTATAACTGTTTATGCAACTCAACCGACTAAATTTGATTGCGGTACTGGTAACTCATCATCACTGGTCCAATGCGTTACTGGTCGACTGAAAATATTTTCTGTTTGGAAGTGTTTGATTTTCCAAATGCCATTATTTTGTTGCTTAAAACGGATTGTCAGTTTGGCTGCATTCAAGTGGCTTGCACCTGTTTTGAAAGTAGATGTTTGCAACATCAACCAGTGCCCAACAGCCACATCACCATCAATATAAATTTGTTCAGAATTCACAAAATGTGCATTCATAACAAAATGCGAGTCCTTCAGCGTGTATGTTTTAAACATGTCATATACTGCCTGCCAAGACTCAAGCCGACCAAATGACTGGGCGTATTTTTTCCCTACCCCCTCCCAAATACACTCAGGATCAAATAAATCCATCAGCGCTTCTAAATTTGTGTTTTGATTAAGTTCATCACAAATTTCCATATAGCGATTTAGGCAATTACGAATTTGATTCTGCGCTTCCAACTGTTGAAGACGTTGAAGAATGCTTTTGAGTTCATTAGAGTCGACCATATCGATATCCTTATCGTTGAATAATTAATTCACGACCAACTCTTGCTTCAACTTTGCAATACTTCCAAAGTTTATATGGACCTTCTCCGACCACAGTCGTACGGAATAAGTTACATGCAGCATGAACTGTTTCAATATCAGGTACATCAGCCAATAAATAGGTTGTCCAAGGCCAACCCGTACTTGCACCTACCATGCTTTGATCATCATCTAAGTTGCCGTATACATGCACGCCAGGTAAATCATGGATACCATTCCACATTTCACCAAATGCTGCCCATACTGCTTTTGCTTCTGCTGGCTCTGCATCAAAGAAGTTTTGGTTAATCCCCATACAGAACAATACGCGTAATGATTTTTTAGCTTCCATTTCGATTTCCTTCTTTTCGGTCATTTATAAATATCCAGGTGTCGGATTAAGCCCAAAGCTCATCGCACCAGCATTTTGTAAAGTTGCATCACCCATAAATGCATGCTGTGTAACGACATTCGTGTCATTCACAAAGCGACTAAATGGATGGTTGGTATAAATGGCAGTCATGCCAGCTAACATTTGCATTTTGCGGGTGACCTTTGCACAGACTCTTGCCGCATGTGTACAAGATAGACGCATATCACTAATTAAATGTGGCGCAGGTTTTCGTCCGTTGAGTACTTCTTCCCATACAATATCCATGGTGTTGTAGAACCATGTTCTTGCAGCTAGGAACTCAGCTTCAGCTTTCGCAAATTCGTACTGAGTGATAGGTCGATTAGCAATTTCTGCACCTCCAGTAATCGACGACTTACCTGGAGCTAATTTTCTAAATTCTTCCAATGACGCCGAGGCTACGCCAATTCCGACTACGGTGAGGACTTGAGTCGCCAAAGAGAGGGATGGATATTTGAAAAATGGTTCGCTGAGTTTAGATGGCTCACCCCGAACAAAAGTCCAATGCTCAGGTACAAGTACATTATCGACAATGAGATCGTGACTACCTGTGCCTTTTAAACCTACTGTATCCCACGTCATTTCAATTTGTGCTTTATGCGCTGGTAAAACAGCCATACGTGGTAAGCCATGAGATTCATTATCTTTGATCGGGGCAATGCCTACACCAACGATATCTGCACCTTTACAACCACTTGAGAATTTCCAACGGCCTTTTACAACTAAACCCTCATCGGTCACTTGAGCAGCTTGCGGTGGAAAAATTCCACCAGCAAAAACGATATCTGGACCATTTTTATAAAGTTCGGAAAGTGTCTCTTCAGGTAAACTCCCAAGATAAGCTGGGCTCATACCAAAACTTGCAACCCAACCTACTGATCCATCTGCTTTAGAAAGCCTTTCAATAAGTTCACAAAACGTACGCGGTGAAACCTCATCACCACCGAAACGTTTAGGAACTAAAGCACGATATACCCCAATTGATTTCAGTTTTTGAATAATGTCTTGACTCACGTATGCTTGTTCGTCGAATTCACCTGAACACGCTCGCTGTCTAATCTCTTGACATAATTCTTCAAGATCAATCAAGCTCTCAGTTTGATCTTTGGCTAAATTGCTCATTTGCCACCTCCTTGTGAATGCTTCGTAATATCGACAATGTGTTGTGCAATAGCACACAATTTTTCATCTTCACCATGCTTAGCGATTAATTGCATACCGACAGGTAAGCCATTTGATGTTTCATATGGAATCGTGAGCGCTGGATGGCCCGATAAATTAAATGGTCGCACGAGCTTAGTTAAATTGAGGAAAGCAACAGTATTTTCAGCTTCGTCTAATTTAGGTGGAAATTGAGGTAGTGTCGGCAGTATCAAGACATCAACGTTGTTGAGTAAATCATTGATCTGCTTTGTGAATTCAGTTCTGATTAATTCAGCATTTTCAACATCTTTTTGAGTGGTTTCAGATGCTTTTAATAAACGCTGCTGAACATCATTGGCTAGAAGTCCAGTTTGAGTAAGATCATGATATGCACCCCAAGTTTCATAATTAATGATCGACATACCTGCTTGATATGCTTCATCAATATTGTTTATGACTAGATTTTTTTGAGGTAAATCAATTTTTGTTAACTCAGCATCTAAGACATGCCAAATTTCAGATTCCGCTTCGACACGCAATATTCCTAATTGAATCTGCTGTTGATCAATTTGGATTTGTTTAAAAGTAGGATCAATGATTTGTATAGCAAGAATCAGATTATTGATATCTGATGCGAATGGCCCAACACAGTCTAAAGTGGTATCTTTTGGCCAAACCCCAACACGGCTAACACGCCCAAATGAAGGTTTTAAACCATACACTCCACAGCAAGCGGCTGGCATACGAATTGAGCCACCTGTATCTGTACCAATACTAAAGTCTGCTAGACCCGCCGCAACAGCTGCAGCCGAACCACTGGAAGAACCTCCAGGAATAAGCTTCGGATACTTAACATTTAAAGGTGTTCCGAAGTTTTTGTTTACTCCAGTTATACCGAATGCAAGTTCATGAAGATGAGTTTTTCCAATAATTTTGCAATCACTGTTGAGTATATTTTTTATAATTTCAGCGTGTGAGTTTGCAGGGCATGCTTCAACGCGCGCCTGAGTTCCAAGTGTCGTCACTTCATTTTGTATATCAATTGAGTCTTTAACCATGACTCTAATTTTTCCATCTCCTAAAGAGAGACTTCTAGATATAATATTCAATTCACTTTTCCATGTATTTTTATACTCAACATCAATATCTGAAAAATTAATGTATTTGTCAAGTTATTTTGAAATAAAATAATCTTTGTCTTTTTTCTTGTATAATCAATTATATTTTTTTAAGTTTAATTGCTGCTCATGTTAAAAAATTTTGAAAATTATTTGCCAAATAACGATCCCAAAAGTTTGGAAAATTTTCCATTTTTTTGGATATCTCAAGTTAATGGTAAGTATTCCCAATTGATTGATAAATCTTTAAAAAAAATAGGTCTCGATAATACAAAAAGAAAAATCATTTTGAGTACAAATGCTCTCGGTGAAGCCAATATCACTGAAATAGCAAATTTAGCAACAATCAAATTAACAACTGCAACTAAGGCAATCTATAGATTAGTCGAAGAAGGGATAGTTGAAGTTTTCTCATCCCCTCATGATGAAAGGATTTCTATGGTGAAGCTCACTGAAAAAGGATATGGTCTTGTGGATGAAATTAATCAGATCAATCGTGTTACTTTAGCTGGTATATTAAATTCTTTTGATGAACAAGAACTTGAGTCACTAAATTTACAATTAAAGAAAATATTCAATTTAATGCCAAATAGGTAAAAAGACTAAAATCTTTTTACCTACTAACGCTTATTTCATAATTTCATATTGTGGAATAAGCTGATTAAATCGCAAATTTTCAGCGAATTTTGATATGACATTTAGTTTATATTGATAAATATCCATACTTTCATATTTGTAAAAACCTGATAGTTCTCTAATGCCATTTCTATTTTCCATCATATTTTTTTTGATAATATCAGGGGCTTTGTAACGCTCACCAAGTTCTTCTCTCAAATACTCAGAAGCATGATACAAAATATCTCCTCCACCCCAATCGATAAACTCTAGCATACCTAACACTGAAAAACGCAAACCAAAACCTGTACGAATCGCTTTATCAATATCCTCAGCACTTGCTACGTGTTCTTCAACCATTCTTGCTGCTTCATTCATTGCCAATGCTTGAATTCTTGGAACAATGTATCCAGCAACTGCATTACAAATCACAGGGACTTTACCAATTGCCTCAAGTAATGTTTTTAGTTTTTCTACTGCTATATCAGCAGTATGCTCAGATCGGCTTAGCTCAACTAAAGGCATTAAATATCCAGGATTAAGCCAATGCGCATTAACAATACGTTCTGGATGAGAAATTAATTTTGCTATATCACTGACCAAAAAGGTCGAAGTCGTTGATGCCACAATACAGTTTTTAGAAATTAAGGGTTCCAACCACCGAAAACAGTGTTGTTTATGAGTCATTATTTCAGGTACACCTTCAATAATTAATTCACAATTTTTCCAATCAATAGTTTGATTATCTTTGAAATAGAAATGAATTCTTTCTTTTAATACTTTACATTGATCATTCACTAACATCCCGATATGTTCTAAGAGATGCAACTCTTGGTCGAGGCTGTCATTCCATTTTTGCAGAAATTCATTTTTTTCTGCTGGGTTTCGATCTTTTACGTCTACAAGTGCAATCTCAATTCCTACATATGCGAATGCGATCGCAATCGCATTACCCATTCTACCTGCACCTACAATAATAATATTTTTAATCATGCAGATTGCTCTCCGGAGTTCAACAGGTGTTTTAATTGTTGCTGTGTTAAATCAAATAACCCTAAATTTTCAAGAGTGCGACCCTCACTATACAAATCCCTACCAGTAATTGATGATGCGATATTCAGAAGCCCTTCAGCAATCGGCGTTTTGACTCCAACATACTTACCAACCGATACAATAAATGACAGGCCTAATCGTGTGTCTTCGAGCATATACCGATGTAAATGTAAATCTATTTTCTCGCGCCAATCGCCACTGTCAGTCAACTTACCATGTGCCCCCCTACCATACATCCACTCATCTCCTTCACCCTCTTTATTGTAATGATCTGCGAGTGGGAAATGCTGTTTCGAGTATCCCAATGCTTCACGAATATTCATTCGCTCTTGATCTAATAAGCTCGTTATTCTCCTCACTGAAGGTTGAGTACCTTCATTATGAATATCCCATACATCAAAATGTTCTAAAGGTGCAGCATTGAGCATAATTAATGGAGGATGAATAATGGGTCCTGCATTCATTAAAGCTCCACTCAAAGCATCCTCTATAGGCTCGATGCTGTCATAAGCTTGCTTTAATACTCTAATAGCATGATCTTTTAATTTTGCTGGATAGACCCCAGTAGGCAATCGCGTCGCATATACACTAATCACGATAGAATTCGGACTATGTTTTCTTACTAAATATGGCAAAGTACCCGTTTCAGCAAAAGCCACGTCAGACTTATTTCCAACTTTAAGCATTGCTTGAGCAAATAGGTATGTTCCAAAAGTACCTGGGGGTAAAAATACGACTTGACCAGATGTTAAGTAGGGTACTATTTCAATCGATAAATCTTCATGGCTTGTTGCGGGTAAAGGAATAATAATCAATTCAGCGTTTTCAATAGCTTTGGATAAATCAGTTTCAAGTTGGATTTTTTGATGTTCATCCCCAACAGATACTGTTCTAGTGCCACGAAAGTCTTTTACAGTAAGCTCACCATATTTCGCTAATTCTTTTAGTGAATCTCGATCTCTTCGCCATAATTTAACTTCGTGATTTTTTTCCGCCATCTCCACTGCTGATGCATAACATCCATGTCCACCGCCAAGAACCGTGATTTTCATTTTCTTCCCTTACATATTTATTGTGTATTGTGATAGTGGGAAAGATTCTTCTTTTTGCTCGCGTCAAAAAGCGGTACTGCTATTCGAATTACGAATTTATTTCTATTAATTTGTTTTGTTTCACGGTTTCTGAAGGCGTGCATCCATAACGTTTTTTATAAAGCCGAGTAAAGTGTCCAAAGCTTCTTACACCATGAGCATTGAAGATATCAATTATAGGCTGATCAACCTGAGTGTGTTTAAGTTCTTGATGAACTCGGTCCAATTTGATTGATGTCATGAAACTGAGAGGCGTTTGGTTCAAATAGGTATTAAATCCCTTTTGAAGCGTTCTTACCGAGACTTTTACAAGCCTCGCAACTTCCTCAATCGAGATTGCTTCCATATAATGTTGCTCAATCAAATGAGCTGCATTTTTGATATAACTTGGGATGAGTTGATATTTTTTATCTGCGATTCGTTCACTGAAATTATGTGGAATTTTGATCAGTAATAACTCAGTCAAATATGAACTAAAGCTATCAGAAATTTGCCACCAGTTTTCAATATTTGAATATGCAAAGCATAAGTAGTTCAGTGTTTCTAAAATTGAAATTCTTTCTTCAGATGTATAGGAAATGCCACTATCGAAAATAAGATTTTTTTGAGGGATATACCCCAACAAGCGATATAAAACAGTGTTGATCAACTCATGATCAATTTTTAATATGATATTTCTACATTTGGCTTGGAGTTCAATTCTATTTTCAAAATGAGGATGAGAAACTGTAAGTAATCCAGGACGTTGTTGATAAGTTGAATGATCATATTTGACTTTACATTCCCCTTCCAAATTAAATCTAAACAGATAACTTTGACACTCAGCACCAAAACTAATTTGAACTGGAGCATTGTAACTTAATTCAAATAGTGCAACTTGACCAAATGAAAACCCACTTAATTTTACTTCTAAAGATTCATCATTCAATACTTCAAATTGATGAGGGCACAAGTATTGTCCTATCACATCTTTAATCTGAAAATAATCTTTTGAAGACAATAAGTTGAATTTCTTTAAAAGTTTCAGATTCGATAAATACATGATAGGTGTACCCTCATTATTTTATTCAGACATGATTTATTTAGACTCAACTTGCAAACTATTTTCGAAGGCTTTACAACCCACTTTCAATAATACAAAGCACAATACGCATGATATTGCACCAACGATAGATATCGATGAACCGACCATTAAAGGATTTTCAAAAATACGATCCGTAATTAAAGCCACTAATGTGGTACCAATACCTAAAGCAATCAAATTACTGATGAGTAAAAAGATAGATGAGATTTGGGCACGTAATTGATTTGGCGAAAGCATTTGCATTGCTGTTGTTGAGATCGGCATTGGGAAAGAAGCGAAAAACATTGCAACAACCAACAATGTAACTGATAGCCATAATTCATTAACTTGTGAAAACAAAATCATTGGAATAATCAGACCTACGATTCCAATCACACCCACAAACATAGGCGAATCTTTTCTGCCTTTTTGAATAAAATAATCATTCATCCAACCAGCCGCAAATACACCTAAAGTATTTGAAATCAGTAACACGGCACCCAACATATAGCCCACTTCAGTAGCTGTCATATTGTAATGTCGTATGTAAAATGCAGGTGTCCAGCTAATTAAGCAAAACAATGCCATGGCATAAAAAGTAAATCCCAAATAATGACATGTAAATGTTTTTTTATGCTTTTTCAGGAATTTAAAAGTATCACTAAGCTTCACTTTTACTACGTTCCCCTGCGCATCGACCATTTGCCCTTTACGCTTAGGATCTTTAACAGTTAAAAGTACCAATATGCCAATAATGACTCCTGGTAAACCCACTAAAATAAACGCTACTTGCCATGCCTTTAACATTCCCAATAAGGGTACAGCGATAAGAGACATGTCCTTGAGTAATCCAATGACAAAACCACCTACTAAGAATGCGATTCCTCCACCAACAAAAGAACCAATCGAATAAATAGCGACAGCTCGACCCAATTTATCTTTTGCAAACATATCACTAAACATTGAATAGGCTGCAGGTGACAAAGCAGCTTCACCAATTCCTACTCCCATTCTGCTCAAAAACAACTGGATAAAGTTCTTACTTAAACCACATAAAGCTGTTGCAATGCTCCAAAATACAATCCCGGCAGCAATTAATTTTGGTCTTGAGAATCGATCTGCGATATAAGCCAGCGGCAGACCCATGAATGCATAAAATAAAGAAAAAGCTAGTCCATGGAGTAGACTAAATTGCGTGTCTGTTAAATTCAAATCTGCTTTTATCGGTTCAATCATCAAAGCCAAAATTTGACGATCGATAAAAGAAAATATATATGCAACCATGCAAAGTATTACAACATACCAAGCATAAATATCCTTCTTTTTTGCATCATTGCTCTTTAACTCGGAAATTTTTCCCATCGAAATCATCCTAAATATTTTATAGATCAGCGCTATCCCTATGACAAATCCATGCCAATTTATGCTGATTTATAAAATAAATATCACTTTTAACACTATTATTCTATTTATTTTTCCATTAAATATTACATATAAATAGGTATTTTATATTAATCTAATCTAAAAAAATTAGTTCATGCTCTTCAATTCGTCTAGATAATCTAATATTTGTTTGATGTATTCATTATTATCGATACTTCTATAGGCAACTGTAATTGGACTTTCAGCCTCATTATCTAGAATTGGTATAAATTTCAAATTTTTCATACCTATAGAGCATGCACTCTTTGGAATAATACACCCCCCCTCACCAGATGACACCATCCCCAATGCCATATGGATTTCTCTCGTCTCGATCAGATTTTGGGGAATTAAGTCAAGTTCAGAGAATATTCCTTGAACAAAAGTTGAGAAGTTTGGTTTAGGAGTATTTGGATATATATAAATATGTTCGTTGACCAATTGTGATAAATGTACTTCCTTAACATTTTGGGTCACTAATGTATGATCTTTGTGCACTGCTAAAAAAAGTTGCTCTCTTTCGATCACTATTCTTTTTATTGAAGGATCACTAATTCCTAATCGACCAAACCCAATATCAATTTTTCCCAATTTCAAAGCTTCTACCTGGTCCCTGGTTCCGCATTCCACTAATTCAACTTTTATATTTGCAATATGCTTTCTTAAATAATCAATGATCTCAGGTAATTTCCAATAAAAAAGCGAACCAACATATCCAATTCGTACCGTTGTATCTGTCACTTTATATCGATTTACCATCGATTTAGCATGTGCTGTTAAGGTCAGTATCTGTACAGCATATTGGTAAAAAAATTCTCCAACTTCAGTTGTTTTAATCGGTCTCATGCCTCTTTCAAATAATACGACACCTAACTCTGACTCTAAGTTTTTGATTTGTCGAGTAAGTGGTGGTTGTGCGATACATAACTTTTCAGCAGCTTTTGTAATACTTTTTTCTTCGACTACCGTAGCAAAATACTTTAATGTTCTTAATTCCATTGAAATTTCCTTAATCCATACTTTTTTAGTATTTTAATATACTACTTAACCTCTATTTTCAATACTTTATTTCAAATAAGGTATTTAGCATATATTAATGGAATATATTGCTGCATGTACAAAAATATTGAAACCTTGCTCGTTGAAATCCCGACGATCCGCCCACACAAGATGGCGGTCGCAACGATGCAAACTCAAACCTTAGTCCTCATTAAAATCGAAACTTCGGATGGTTTCATTGGTTGGGGCGAAGCAACCACCATCGGTGGCTTAGGCTATGGTGAAGAAAGCCCTGAAAGTATCAAAACCAATATCGATACTTATTTTGCTCCACTACTTAAAACTTTTACTGATCTCAACGTTGCTCAAATTATGCAAGTGTTGAAGAAGAATATTAATGGCAACCGTTTTGCAAAATGTGCCATTCAAACTGCTTTACTCGATATTCAAGCTCAACGTTTAGGCTTGCCGCTGTCTGAAGTGTTAGGTGGCCGTCTGCGTGACAGCGTCCCTGTGCTTTGGGTGTTGGCTTCTGGTGATACGGATAAAGATATCGCTGAAGCGAAAAAGATGATCGAAGCTAAGCGTCATAACTTCTTTAAATTAAAAATTGGTTCTCGTGCTGTAGAAGCAGATGTTGAGCATGTTCTCACTATCAAAAAAGCGTTAGGTGCTGATATTTCTATCCGTGTCGATGTGAACCGTGCCTGGTCTGAGTTAGAAGCGATCAAAGGTATTCAGCTTCTGCAAGATGGTGGTGTGGATCTAATTGAACAGCCATGTGCAATTGACAATATTGATGCCATGGAGCGTTTAACTCGTCGTTTTGATATTGCCATTATGGCGGATGAGTCATTGATGGGTCCAAGTACAGCTT